>JAKLEG010000370.1 GCA_022703175.1 Myxococcota bacterium
CCTGGATGTCTTTCAGGCGCCCTACACCGGCCTCCCGAGCAAGTACGCATGGCGTTACAACGAGAGCGCGGTCACGCCGGAGGGTCGCTTCATTGCGACGCCTGCGACCAACATCTACCAAACTGATGCCGACTATCAGGCGACGTTGGCCTTGCCCAAGATTGAGGCGTCTACCAGCTACACGTTGCGCTACTACAGCGTGGTGCTGCCATTGGTTCAATACGGTGCGATGTTCGACTACGCTGCCGATTTCTCGAACTATTCGCGGGTGTGCCTGGAAGGCTACCTGGACTGCATGGACTTCGAGGGAATGGCAGTGGAGCGTTACACCGATCCGATCACGCACTACACCTACGTCGCGCCGCTCTCCGACCGGCCGACCGTGACGTTGGGCGCACGCGCGGTGCGGGATGCGCAAGCCTACGTGGACAACGTCTACCAGCCGTTGGTGGACGACCTGGAGGCTTGTCTGGCGGACCTCGCCTGTGCCGGCACCGCGGATGAAGAAGCGCTGCGCGTTTTAGCCGAGCAGGCTGAGCGGCAGATCACCACGGTGTCGAGTTTCCTCGATGTCGTGCGTCAGTTTGGCTATTACGTCGATATGTGATTCTCTGGGCCGAGGTAGGTGATGTCGAGCCTACCTCGGACCCATCGCATGGACGCCAAAGCAACCGTATCTAACATCAAGGGGCGGCTCACCGACCGCTGGGCGGTTTTCCGTGCCCAGTCGGTTTACTTTCAACTGAAAACGCTGGTGCTCCTGCTGTATGGCACCGTGGTCGCGGTCACCTTGTTGTGGGCTCCCCCTAAGTCAGTGGCCAAGAACAACATTGGCGCGAACATTTTGGTGTTGGAAGGGGACCTGGTGGTGGGGCGCTATTTCATTGTGCAGAACGACAGCCGTTCGCATTGGCGCAACGTCACGTTCGAAATCGACGCTGGCTACACGGTGCTTGTGGACTTGGTGCCGGCTGGCGACAAGGTCACGCTGTACGTGAAAGACTTCCGCAAGAAGGTGATTCGTACCCGACGCGGTCGCGAGATTGCCAAGAGCGTACCGGCGCCCGCAGATACCCTCGTTACATTTTTGCGAGTCTCCACCAGCGAAGGGGATGCCCTGCAGCCGATTGCCCCGACGGCCGCGGCAACGCCATGAGTGCATGGGTCCCTGCGGCGCGTTTGGCCCACGCCCTGTTTGGTAGCGAGGCCGGTTACCTAGAAGCCAAGATTGCGCTCCTGTCGCTGTATGCCGAGGTCGATGCCAAGGTGGCCGAGACCACCAAGGATCTGACTCTACCGTGCCACGCCGGATGTGATGCCTGCTGTCACGAGGCGGTGTTTCTGACGCCGCTGGAGTTTGTGGTCGCCTACGACTACCTGAGCGCGCACACAGGGCCGGCGGAGCTTGCGAGCATTGTGCGAGAAGCCACTGCGCTCTATGAGCACCACCAGGGGCTGATTGATGCCTTTGATGTGCCACCTCCGGGAGGTGCGGCCGATCACACCGACATCGCGCGGCAGTTGAAGTTTCGCTGTCCGTTGTTGGCTGCCGATGGTGGGTGTCGCATCTACCCGGTGCGGGAGCTGTATGCGCGGCTGTTTGGCGCAAGCTTCAACGCTCAAGGAGGCATCTACGGTTGTCACCTGGTGGGCGAGGCGCTGGTGGGGCAGACGCTGACATTGCTCAATGCTGCAAGCACCGCGCAGCGCTTGTCGAGCTTCGCGCACGCCCGAAAACGTCAGGTATTTCCTCACTATTTTGCGCACCTGTGGCTACCTGAGTAAACTCATTGCAGCCGGTTTTTTGCGTCACTTCGTCGTTGGGCTCATAACGCTCTTCACGAGCCGAATAAGGAGCCTATTGCTATGTACCTCGTCACTTGTAGCCATTGTCGTGAGGCCTTTGCCAACGAGGCGCGCATCTGTCCCACTTGTGGCCATGTGCGTAGGCACGTGGTCTCGGCGGTCGAGCCGGGCCATCGCGAAGCACCCATCGTCGTGACCGCTGGCGAAACCGAGTGGAAACGCGGCTACCGGTTCTTGGCGCGTTAGCCTCACTCTGTTTCTAATTTACATTATAATTCAAGCAAGTTTAGCCGAACCAGCGATCCGATTCGGGCCCCTTTTGGTGTTCGTGTGGCATACCATCGTGACGCCTGACCGTGCGCGCCCGTAGTGGGGAGTGCTAACGCGCAAATCAGAAATTTCGCCACTTGTGCTGCTATTCGGGTCATGCCAAGTGACACCCCGTCCAGGAGGCCTTTGTGAGCGCAAGCGAACCTGTGCCTACGCATCATGACCCCTCGCTTTCGGGCGAGATCAACAAGCTGACTGGCTTGAATGTCGCGGCGTGCTACCAATGCGGCAAGTGCTCGGCCGGCTGTCCGATGGCGGCCGAGATGCCGCGTAAACCGCACCAACTCTTGCGCTTGGTGCAACTCAATCAGCGACAGGCCGTGCTCAGCGACAGCTCGCTCTGGTTATGCCTCACGTGCGAGACGTGCACGAGTCGTTGCCCGAACCAGGTTGATCCCGCGCGTCTGATTGATGGTTTGCGAGAGTTGGCGTTTCAGCAAGACCCAACGCTTGCGCCGCTTAAGCAGCGCGCGTTTCACCAGGCATTTTTGCATCAAATCAAGAGCCACGGGCGTGTTTTCGAGCTGGGTCTGGTGGTTGACTACAAGCTCAAGAGTGGCGCGCTCTTGGATGACGCCCTGCAGGCGCCCGGGATGCTTTGGCGCGGCAAACTCGCCCTGATGCCCAACAATATCGAAGGCAAGGCTGAAGTGCGACGCATCTTCGAGGCTTGTGAACACGTGGCCGGCGAGGAGATTCCGTCATGACCTTGGGCTATTTCCCAGGCTGTTCGCTGCACTCCGGGGCCAAGGAATACGACCTGAGCCTGCGCGCTGTGCTGCAAGCGCTGGGTGTCGAGTTAACGGAGGTGCGCGATTGGTCGTGCTGTGGGGCGTCCTCGGCCCATGCCACCAACCATACACTGGCGGTGGCGTTATCGGCACGTAACCTCGCGCTGGCCGAGGAGCAGGGGCTTGCGAAAGTGATGGCGCCGTGTGCGGCCTGTTTCAATCGCCTCGCCACGGCGCGCCACGTGATGGCGCACGATGAAGGTTTGGCCACAACCATCCGCCCGATGCTCACGCGACCCTTTAACAATCAGGTCGAAGTGCAAAACGTCGTGGCGTTGTTTAAGGGCCTGACTGAGGTGATTGCGGCCAAGATGACGCCACTTAGCCACTTAAATGTGGCCTGTTACTACGGCTGTTTGCTTGTGCGTCCGCCCGAGGTTGTGGCGTTTGACGACCCGGAGATGCCTACCTCGATGGAAGCGGTGGTCGCAGCAACGGGAGCCACGCCGGTTTCGTGGTCCAAACGCTTGGAATGCTGTGGCGCTGGCCTGTCACTGTCCCGCACTGCGTCAGTGGTACGCATGGGGCGGGAAATTTTGGCGGATGCCAAAGCTCATGGCGCCCAAGCGGTGGTGGTGGCCTGCCCGATGTGTCACAGCAACCTAGACTTGCGTCAAGCGGCCATGCAACGCCGGGGCGAGCCGCTGGACTTGCCGATTTTATTTCTCTCGCAGCTCGTCGGCATGGCGCTCAAGCTCGACCCCGAAGCGTTGGGGCTCGGGCGGCACTTTGTGAGCCCGGCCGCGTTACAGCTGGCCCCAGCCCTCATTGCCCCGCAACCGCGGGCTTCGCTCCAAGGCTGAAGGAGGGGACGATGTCCCGCATTGGCGTCTTTGTTTGTCATTGCGGCGAGAATATTGGCCGCACGGTAGATTGCGCAGATGTGGCTCAGAGCTTGGGCGAACTGCCTGGGGTCGTGCACGCGGCCGATTACAAGTACATGTGTTCCGATCCGGGCCAACAGCTCGTGAAGCAGGCCATTGCCGACAAGCAGTTGGATGGCGTGGTGGTGGCAGCCTGCTCGCCGCGCATGCACGAGAAGACCTTTCGACGCGCCTGTTCGAATCAGGGGATGAATCCCTACCTGTGCGAGATGGCCAATATTCGTGAGCACTGCTCGTGGATCCATGAAGACCGCACCAAGGCCACTGAAAAGGCGATTGCCCTCGGCCGAGCCATTATCGAAAAGGTGAAGCGCAACCAACCGTTGCAGCCCATCCGCATTCCGATTGAGCGGCGGGCGTTGGTGATTGGTGGCGGTATCGCGGGCATTCAAGCCGCGTTGGATATTGCCGATGGTGGCGGTGAGGTGGTGCTGGTTGAGCGCGAGCCCTCCATCGGTGGCCACATGAGCCAGCTCTCCGAGACCTTTCCTACCTTGGATTGCAGCCAGTGCATCCTGACGCCGCGCATGGTGGAAGCCTATCAGCACCCGCGCATCAAGCTTATGGCGTACAGCGAAGTTGATGCAGTGTCGGGCTACATCGGCAATTTCAATGTGAAAATTCGCCACAAAGCGCGCAGCGTCGACGATACCAAGTGCAACGGTTGCGGCGAGTGCCAGAAGGTCTGCCCCAACAAAAAAATTCCCTCGGAGTTTGAGCAGGGGCTGGGTAGGCGCACCGCTATCTACGTACCGTTCCCGCAAGCGGTGCCCAATATTCCGGTGATCGACCGGCAGAACTGTGCGCTATTTAAGGGCCGGGCCAAAGGCCTCAAGAAGCAAGCATGTGGCAAGTGCGCCGAGGTGTGCGGCCGGCAAGCTGTGAACTTCGACCAACAGGATAGCTTCACGAGCGTCAAAGTGGGCGCCATCGTGGTGGCCACCGGTTACCAACTCTACTCGATTGCCCAAAAGCAAGCGCACGAGCTGTTGCAGGGCTACGGCGAGTATGGCTACGGCACCATTCCCGACGTGATTGACGGCCTGCAATTTGAGCGGTTGGCCTCGGCCTCGGGCCCCACAGGTGGCAAGATCTTGCGCCCGTCGGATGGCAAAGAGCCCAAGAAAATCGTGTTCTTATCGTGCATCGGCTCGCGCGACCCGGCCAAGGGGATTTCCTACTGCTCGAAGATTTGCTGCATGTACGTGGCCAAACACACGATGCTCTATCGCCACAAGGTGCACGATGGGCAGGCGTTCGTGTTCTACATGGATATCCGAGCTGCCGGCAAAGGCTACGACGAGTTCGCACGCCGCGCGATCGAAGAAGAAGGGGCCATCTACCTGCGCGGGCGTGTCTCGAAGCTTGAGCGGGCCTCTGACGTCGTGAAGGTCTACGGCACCGACACGTTGTCGGGCGAAAACATCGTCATCGACGCCGATTTGGTGGTGTTGGCCACCGCCATGCGTCCACAGCCGGGGATTGAGAGCCTCGCGCAGAAACTCTCGGTAAGTTACGACGCCCACGGTTTTATCAACGAGGCGCATCCAAAGCTCCGCCCGGTCGAAACCAACACCGCCGGCATCTTTGTGGCGGGCGCTTGCCAGGCGCCACGCGATATCCCGGATTCGGTCTCGATGGCCTCGGGCGCTGCCACCAAGGTGTTGGGCCTGTTCAGTAACCTGGAGCTAGAGCGAGAGCCCACGGTGGCCGTGGTGGATGAGGCCGGGTGTGCCGGTTGCTTCCACTGCGAGCGCGTCTGTCCGTACGGCGCGGTAGAACATAAGGATATCCGCGACCGCAAAGGCACGCTGATACGGGTGGTGGCCAACGTGAACAAGGGCGTCTGTCAAGGCTGTGGCACTTGTCAGGCCACCTGTCCGTCCAAGAAGGTCGAGTTACAGGGGTTCACCGACGAGCAAATTTACGCGGCGATTAGCGCGCTGTAGTCCTTAAAGGTCAGGCCAGCAGGGAAGGAAGTGGCAGCATGACTGAGCCAAATGAGAGCTTCGAGCCGAAGATTGTCGCGTTTGTTTGCAACTGGTGCACTTACACCGGCGCGGACCTCGCGGGCACGAGTCGCCTGCAGATGGCCCCCAACGTGCGTGTGGTGCGCTTGCCGTGCACTGGGCGCATCGATCCGCTCTTTGTGATCAAGGCATTCGAGCGCGGCGCCGATGGTGTGATTGT
>JAKLEG010000371.1 GCA_022703175.1 Myxococcota bacterium
GTTGGTAACTCGCCGCGAGCTTCCCCTGTTCGCGTTTCTGGATCTCGGCGCTACCGGAGGCAAACACCACGTCCTCATGGGGGATTTCGAGCCACCACGGGTAAACCTCCACGCCCGCACGCTCGCCGCGCTGGTCGTAGCAAACCACCAGAAAGCGCAACACCACATCCCGAGGCAACAACGGCTCCCAGCCAAGTTGTAGCCAGCTGTTGGCAGGCGCCCCCTCAAAATGCACCTCACCAGTACGCGACTCTTTGCCGTCGATATCCAGCGTGTAGTTACACCGGGAGGCGACGCGACTCATCCGCAACTCGGCCGTGCCATCTTTCAGATGCAAACGCTCTTCGGGGAGCTCCAGGGTTAGCTCCGGCAAGCCCTCCACCGGCAAGGTCAGTTGCTGAGATCCCTGGTCTCCGCTGACGGTCACAACCTCAAGCGTGCCCGTGTAGGTTACAACGCCAACCGTCGCCGGAAGGGTAAAACGGCGCTCCACGCCGGGCAGGAGCTCACCGGTGGTTTCCACCACTCTGACGCCATCGCTGCCGACAAGCGTCAACGTCGCCAAACTCAACGGTTCTTCGGGCGTAAGCACCAAAGCCGGAGCGCGCCGACTCACAGCAAACTGGTGTTCGAGCCGGAGCTTGTAGGCTCGGTCTTGCGCAAAGGCGGTGCCAGACAGGGTAAAACCGAAAAGCAACAAAACGAAGGGGCGACACGCCCGGAGTGTTAGCTCAGACATGTCGCTCCCCCCCCAAAGCTCCCTGAACAGCTAGCAGCAGCGTGACAAGGCCAACCCGGTTTCGGTTAGAGGTCATGCCGCTCTGGGACGCTAACGCAGCTAGGTCGCCGGGCACTCGATGCCCGCGCCGTCTGCGTCGTAGCACCATTCACACGCAGCTTGGCCACACCCAGGCGTCGTACAACCTGCACCAGCGCAATCTGGGTCGGCAACACCGCAGCCACAATCACAGCCGTCATCTGCGTCGTAATAGCTCGGGCCACAGGTCCATTCAGCAGGAAGGTTGGCGGACCAACAAAGTGTGTCCGGCATGCAAACGCCGAGGTCCAAATCGCAACAGTGCATGTCGGTCGGCGAACCTGCGCAGTCGGTCTCAGAGGCACAGTTTTTTACGCAAACTGAGTCGTCAGTAGTCGCAAGTTGACAGCTGAACCCGTCGCCGCATGCAGAACTGTCGTCGTTACATAGGCCGAGACATGTGCCTACTGTCTCAGAAAAGTATGTGCAATTGCCGCTCGCACACGCGGTGTTCGCATCGCACGCTGGATAGGGGTAGAAGCCTGCACTATCAATCCCGCCTGCCTCGCAGATAGCCGCGTTGCCACTGGGCGTACACACTTGGCTCGTGGTCGTGCAGTTCTGCGAAGCCACCCAGTTGGTGCCATTACAAAGCTCAATGCTGTTGTTGTTGCAGCGCTCGAAATCAGTCTCGGCCGAAGTGCAAGTTGTAGAAACCGGCGTCGTACACGCGGCTGTAGTGCCGGTGGTGGTGCAGACTTGGCTGGTAGAGGTGCAGTTTTGCACTGTCGCCCAGGTGGCACCATTGCATTGCTGCACGATGGTGCCGCTGCAACGGGTGTTATTGGACTGCGCGGTCGTGCAAGTCGCCGGCGCGCTGCTCTTTTTCTTGTCAGTCGAATCGTCGCCGCCGCAACCCACGAGACCGATGGATAACCCTAGCACCAACAACGCTCGCAACATGAAAACCTCCTGGCACCTTCAGGAACCAGTCAACTGTGAGGCTCGGGGTATAACACAGCGTGCGGAGATTTCCAGGCAGAGCCGACGCTGCGCATTGGTTGGACACAAGCACGCGATCGCGTGATGAGCGCTCAATGATACCTGGCGATCGCACCGCCGGTTCCGACCGCGAAGGCTTCACAATCGGAGGCGGCCCATATCTGATCAAGACCGCCGACGACACCAGCAGCCAATTGCCAGGATCCTCCCTGGTAGAGCTCTCCGCCGCCACAAACAGAGAAGATACGCTCGGTTGTAGCCATAAGTCCGGCAGAACACCTCAACTGGGTTGAGTCAATGAGCCACTCGCCGTCGCTCAACCTGGCAACGGCGGCGGGCGTAAGCGGCGGAAACGTCAGGGGTTGTTTCCTGCCTACGAGGAGTTCGGCACCGCGCATCGCCAAAGAGATGACCTCGTACCCGGAGTAGTCAGTGGGTTGCCACGTTCCGTCTTGCCGCACTGAAAGCGCGGTATGCCCGTAACGATCGCGACCACCGCCGACATAGACGGTCGATCCACTTCCTGTCACGGCAACGAGCTTGACGCTGACCCCACTCACCTCCGCCACCCAACCACCAGTCGATGTCCACGCCATGATGACGCCACCGTCACCCACCGCATACGCGCTGGCTGGGCCCGCCATCCATACATCATTTAGGTTTGCCGTCGTGTTGCTGGTCATCGTAGCCCAGCTGGTACCATTGAACTTCAACACCACGCCGCCAGCTCCTACGGCCATCACCAACGTGGCGGAGGAACCATGAATTGCCGACAGCGGCTTGGTTCCGTTGTAGGTCACACTCCAGTTGTTGCCGTTGTAGGTAAGGACCTTTCCGGAGGCAGTCACGGCCAGAACGTTACTCGACGAGCTTCCCCATACGTCGGTGATGTCTTCTGCCACTGGCGATGTCATGGACTCCCAACCACTGATGCAGTAACCACCGCCGCCAGAATCACAGCAATCGCCGCTCACGCAGGCATAGTCGGCAATGCACGCGTTCACGCCTGCGTAACAGGCGCCGGTGCCGTTGCAGGAGTTGTAGCTCGTGCATTCAAGGCTTGGATCATGGCCGGCTTCGACGTAGGCGCACTCGCCTGCTGGGGCCACCGTATCGACGCCGTCGCAGCGCCGACACTCACCTTGACAATCGGTATTGCAGCAGACGCCATCAGCACAATAGCCGCTGTCACATTCGTAGTTGTGCACACATGCTTCACCAACCATGCCCGCAAAACATGCACCCGTGCCGTCGCACGCAGTCGCCAGCGCACCGCTACATTCATCATGAGGGTCTTCGTTAGCGCGTACCGGCGCGCATGTGCCATGAGCCGCGCCAGTGTCGTCCGAATGGCACGACATGCAGCTGCCGCTGCAGGCCGTTGCACAACAAACGCCACCACGACATGCGAGCGACGCGCAATCATTGTTATCGGTACATGCCTGCTTGGTCGAAGGCTTGCACGCGCCACCCGGGTCGCACGCACACTCGCCTGAGCTGCAACTGCCAGCGTGGTTCACGCTGTCGCAGGTCCCGACGTCGGTAGCGCTCGCTACGGGGCTGCAAATACCTTTGAGACCTGCCAATCCACAACTCTGGCACACGCCGTCGCACGCAGTGGCGCAACAGACGCCATCGATACACAAGCCGTTGGCACACTCGTAGCCAGCATCGCAGGCGTCGCCTTGTGCCCTGCCCCAGCAAGCACGAGTGCCGTCGCAAGCTAGATCCCCGGCACATTCATCGTTGGGGTCCAAGCCATTCCCGATGGGCTCACATGTGCCGGTGGCGCAGGTCTCGCAGCTGCCATCGCAGGCGCCGTTACAACAGATGCCATCCTCGCAGACGCCGCTTTGACATTCGAAGTCCGCGCCGCAGCTTCCGGCTTCAAGGGTGGCATAACAACCGCCGTCGCCGTCGCAACTCGTAGGGCCTGGGCAATGCAAGTCGCCTGGGTCCTCGCCCGCGGGCACCAGGTGGCAAACGCCGTCGTCGCCGTCCCCGGCCTCAGTACCCGTCACGCAGCTATTGCAGACCCCTTGGCAGACAGTGTCGCAGCAGACTCCCTCGACACAATTGCCGCTGGCACAAAATTCACCCTGCGTGCCACAAGGACGCCCCAACCTGAGCTTGCGGGCACAGGCCCCCTCGTTGCAGTAGAACCCGTCGAGGCACTCGCTGTTCTCCAGGCAAGTCTGGGCATAGGCCTGGCAGGTACCCTCGATGCATGCCTGCGCCGGCTCGCAGGCGTCGCTCGAACCGCAGGCGGCGAAACAGACAAAGTCGACACAAACACCGCCAGTACCGCAGTCACCATTCACGCGACACGCCGGGCCGTTGGGTGAACCCACGTCGGGTTCCGAGGCGTAGCAGGCCGGCAACGCCAAGCAACACGCAAACCCTAAACGGAAACGCAACATGACAGGCCTCCCTTAAGAGCCAGACGAGATGTCTTGGAAGCGGCGCAATTCAAGAACGATGCCAAGTCTGGCTACCTGAAAACACGGAAGAATTTCTGCGGGCGTCGGCTGCGTGTCCCAAAATGAGACACGTGGTGTCGCAAATTGGAACAGGCGCAACGCGGCCGATGGCCGCGAGGTGCTAGTTACACGTCCCCCAGGTATTGGAGCCGCTGCAGGTCAAGCCACCGCTGCAATTGATCACGCCGGGATAACACTGAGCCCCGGAAACGGTGGTGACACAAGCAGTCCCGCCGGTAGGGCAGGTCCCTTGGTAGCCATCTGCGGCACAGTCAATCACGAACTGCTGCGAGATGTTACCGGCGGCGATGCAGCCCACTAACAACGTGTTGGACGCAAGGCACGTTTGCTCAAAACCGTCTGCAGAACAGGCACTGCCACCCGAAGTACAGCCGACATCTAGGTCGCAACGCATCGAGGCGCTGGGCGTTCCCCCCGAACCGCAGAACAGCTGATACCCCTCGCTGGACAGACAAGCGTCCCCGGAGGCGACCACACACCAAGCGGTCGCGGGCGCAGCATCAGGGAAGTCGTAGCATTCGGCGCCGCTGGCCATGCAGTCGTACGAATCGCTCTGCGTTGAGCCGTTGCAGGTAACCACCTGGTTACCGTCGCAAACGAGATACTCGTTGGTCGCCGCATCGGCACAAAGGGGCGGCGTCTCACAAGTCGCGCTGTTACCCGACGCAACGCAAGCGAGGTTTGTTGCCGCGCAGTTTTGTGTCAGCGCCCACGTAGACCCGTCGCAAGTTTCGAGCAAATTGAGGTTGCAGCGTTGAAAATTGGTCTGCGCGGCGGTGCACGTGGTAGGCACCGGCGTGACACAGGCTGCGGTGGTAGCGGTGAGCTCACTGCATTGTTGGCTGGTGGTGGTGCAGTTTTGCACGGTGGCCCAGGTGGTGCCATCACATTTCTGCAGGACTGTCCCAGAACACTGCGTGTTGTTGACTTGCGCCGCAGTGCAGGCGGCAGGCTTGCCGTGCGAGCTGCTCTTCTTGGTCGTGTCAGCGCCGCCGCACCCGAACGCTGTCATCGTCAAGCCAATCGCGAGGTAAATTCGCCACATATGTAAGCCTCCGTTTGTCGGGTCATGCGCCCCGGGATGACGCTTCGCGTATAGCACAACAACCTAGAATTGCTAGGCAATCGGCACGTGCACATTTCTCGCATTGGGTCGGTTCCGGGTTTATATCGTGGGCCCATGCACACCAAGAGCGGCTACCATTGGGCCACCTGGGGCGATCTGAACGCCTTTTTTGGCTTGGCCATCGACAACATTACCGTCCTCGTCATCATGTCGGGCATTCTGGTGTTCGGCTTCGGTTTCCCGGCAGACATCATCTTTACCAAGATGATTCCAGGGACAGCCTTCGGCGTGTTGGTGGGCGACCTGGCCTATACCTGGCTGGCATTCAGGCTGGCCAAGCGCACCGGCAACCGCGAAGTCACGGCGATGCCTTTGGGCCTCGACACCCCCTCGACGATCGGCATTGCGCTGGCGGTCTTGGGCCCCACCTACGTGGCCAGCCACGACGCCATGATCACCTGGCACGTCGGTACTGCGACGATGATCTTCATGGGCATCATCAAGCTCATCGCATCGTTCATCGGACGCTTCATTCAACGCACGGTGCCGCAAGCGGGCCTTTTGGGATCTCTGGGCGGGATTGGCCTGGTGCTGTTGGGTTTCATGCCCCTGATGAAGATGTTCGCCTTGCCCATCGTGGGCCTGGTCGCGCTGGGACT
>JAKLEG010000372.1 GCA_022703175.1 Myxococcota bacterium
GCGCTTCAACCCCGAAGACGCCGAAACGGTCAGACGCATGAAGGCCGCTCTCGCCGAGCTCCCTGGGTTGTCGTTCACCTACCTGGATGACCATACCGTGCTTCTGCGCGACCTGATGCGCGCACCGCCACGTTTCGTACTGAATTTCTGCGACGAGGGGTTTTGCAACCAACCCGAAATCGAAGCACATATTCCGGCCTACTTGGAGCTCTTGGGCGTCCCCTACAGCGGTTGTGGACCCGCCTGCCTGGCGATGTGCTTTGACAAAGCGCTGATCCGAAGCGCGGCGCTCTCGATTGGGGTGGCCGTGCCAGGTGAGTTGTACCTTGCGCCCGGACAGCCGTTGCCAAACCCGCCGCCGTTTCTACCAGCGTTTGTAAAACCCAATTGTGCGGACGGCAGCATCGGCATCACGCGCGAGGCCGTAGCAACGACGGCCACACAACTCCAGCGGCAAGTCGCCCGACTCCAAACGGAGCAGCCACACTTGGCGCTCCTGGTTCAGGAATTTCTTCCAGGGCGCGAAATCACCGTCGCGGCGATCGGTAATCCCCCCAACCTCATCACGCTGCCACCGCTGGAACTCGACTACAGCGCACTCGACCCTAGCCTGCCGAGGATTTTGCCGTTCGAGGCCAAATGGGATCCGGCCTCGCCGTACTGGGATCGCGTGGGCACCGGCGTGGCCAAGCTGGATCCAACACAGCAACGCCAACTCTTGGACACGGTCACCGCGCTGTTTCAGCGTTTGTCCTGCCGCGACTATGCCCGGTTTGATTTTCGCGCCGATCGCGACGACAACCTGAAACTCTTGGAGGTCAACCCAAACCCCGGTTGGTGCTGGGATGGCAAGATGAACCTGTCGGCACAGCTGGCAGGAATGGACTACTCGGAAACGCTGAGAATGATTTTGAACGCTGCGCTCACGCGCTGCGGCTTGGCCGCCTACACCCGCTGAATTCGGCGCGCGTCCCAATAGACCCACGCAAACAACGCCGCGAGCACTCCAAGTCCGATCCAGTTCGCCAACGGTCCGCCAATCCCAAGCTCAGGCAACAACGGCTGACCGTGCACCTCACTGGCCCAACGCAGCCCAGCAGCCGCGACGCCAGCCAACGACCCACCCGCGATAAGCCCCGAAGCCACCAAAGTGCCGTGCCCCTGACGTGCCGCACCCAGCTGTCCTGGCGCCGAGCGGCCGACCAAAAAGGCCAGCCACGCTCCGACCAGCACGGGCAGCTCCAGCTCTAAGGGGATGTACAGCCCCAGTGCGAACGCGAGGCTGGATAGGCCCGCAAGCTCTGCCACCAGTGCAATCGCCGCGCCCACTCCGTAGCGTAACCACGGCCCTTCGCCGCCACCTAACAGGGTGCTGATTACCGCCGCCATGGCGTTGGGTTGGGGTGCCGGCAACGCTGCCCGGCCTGCCGTCGGACCAAAGCCATACGCCTGATCTAACAACAGCATCACGCCGCCCACGACCGCAGCAGCCACCACCGAACCCAAAAGGTTGGAGGCGCTAATAATGCGCGGCGAGCTTCCCAGGGTGTGCCCCACCTTCCACTCACTGACGATCGTCGAGGCCATCGACTGGCAGGTACAAACCACTGCGCCGATGCCCACCACCGCAACCATGGCCTGAGGCCCTGCGACGCCGAGGAGACGTAACACTAACGCGGCCGCGATGAGCGCGGTGAGGGTAAGGCCAGACAATGGCGTACTCGCCATCATGGCCGTCGACCAAGCCGAGATCGCGGCGAACAGAAAGGCCGTGACCAGCGTCACGGTGACAACGGCTGTCGCGACCCACCCCGGGTAAGGTGTCCAGCTCAACTCTAGGCGGAAATACAGCCACAGAAGTGCCGCGATCGCAGCAATCAGCGCCACAACCAAGGGAAGTGACAAGTCGCGGTCGGCCGCCAGTGGCGTCGACCCAGAGGTCCGATGCTCAACAAACTCCCGCCCCACCTGGCGCAGCGCCCCCAACATCGCTGGCGCCATTCGTACTGTGCCAATGAAACCCGCGGCACACACCGCGCCAATGCCGATGTCGCGCGCGAAACGATCAAAAATATCGACAGCACCTAATGTCGCGAATTCTGGGTGCATTTGGGCCGCGACTGGCACGATGACAAACCAAGTGAGGGCTGAGCCCGCGCAAATGATGACCGCGTAGCGCAAGCCAATCAGGTAGCCAATCCCGAGCATGGCAGCTGAGGTGTTCATTGAGAAGACGAGCTTGGCTCGATCGGTCAAAGCGGACAGCGCCGGGAAATCCGCGGTTGAGAAGGTGTCCTTCCACAACCCAAGCGCCGTTGAGGCGAGATCGATGCCAAACGCAGCCGCCATCGCCCGCATCAAAACCCTGGCACGACCGCCACCCTGATCGCTTGCGATCAGCGTCTCGGTAATGGCAACCGCTTCTGGGAACGGCAGCTTGCCATGCAGCTCAGCGACGAAATAGCGCCGCAGCGGCAACAGAAACAGCACGCCGAGCGCGGCCCCGGCAAGCGGCAACAACACCAACGCTGCCACGCCCGCCGAGTGGCCCAAGCCCAAAATGAACAACGCGGGCACCGTAAACGCCGCCCCCACGCCCACCGCCCCTGAGGTGGCCCCCACGGTGACTGCATTCAAGTTTTGCAACGTCGTGGCTTTGCGTCCCGTAGCCGCGGCCAGCCCCACCACCATCACCGCGATCGGGATGGCGGGCTCGATGCCTTCACCCAGCTTAAGTGCGATGAAGCTTGTGGCGCCAGCGAAGACCACCCCCAACAACAGGCCTAACAACGCCGAGCGCACGGTCACCTCAGGTGCGGTACCCGGCAGGGGCATGGTCGGCGCCAGACGAGCCGTCGCCGCACCCTCTTCGTTCATCGTGCTGATGTTGACCTCACATGCCCGGGTTGCCATGACAATCGGCTCGACGCCGTCGCATCGCTAGGATCCCGATAAAACCGAGGCTCCAAACCAGGCTGCCACGTCCCGCAGCCCCGCGACAACCACAGCCCGTGTCGGCCTCACGCTCGACAATCGGGTCTACGTAGGTGACCCACACCACCGCCTCGGCAATTCGGCCCGCGGCATCACGCACACGCGCCTTGTATCCTTGCTTGCCGGCTGTCGCCATCATGACCGCGTGCGGCGCTAGAGCCGCGTAGGTGGTGTCCCAACTGCCGTCGTAGCCATCGTCCCAACGTAACTCCAACGCGCCCGCTGGGCCGTCTGGATCTACAGCCGTGGCAGTAAGCATCACCTGGGTCCCGGGCGCCACACGCGTGGCCGATGCCTGCAGAGTCACCGTGGGTGGCTCACCCGTAGCAGTCACGCCCAACGCACCGGCAGCGTTCAAACGACCATAGCCGTAGCGCTCATTCGGGACGGCGCCAGTCACCTCATCCACCCAAGCGCCAGCACGCATCGCGTCCCGCGCGGCATCGCCCCATACATTGGCCTGCGCCAACAGTGCAGCCACGCCTGTGACGTGCGGCGCTGCGCCTGAGGTGCCACCAAACGGCCAGAAGGCCCCGTGCGGCACCAGCGTATTGCCATAGCCAAAAGGATAGTCGTGTGGCGCTGCGGCAAAGGGGTTGTCGGGCGCGGCCACGTCGGGCTTCTGCACGCCGTCGATGCGCGGGCCCCACGGCGAGTAGTCCCGCACCTCGCCTGAGCCCCCGGGCGGATAGGGATCCCACCAGATTTCAATGTCGGTATACGGGTGACCGGTGTGGGCTGCGACCGCAATACAATGATCAGCGGTGGAAGGAATGCCGAGCGTGCTCAGGTCGGTGGCGATAGCTGCATCCCAGGCGACGCCTTGGGAGAATCCAGAGACGTTATCGGAGACAAACGCATCTACGGTGGCCGCAGCGATCGGCGCATGCACTTCAATCGACCAGCCGCCCGTGGGAATGGGTGCACCGCTCAGGTCATCGGAATAGAAGATGAGGTCGATGAGGCGCGTGCCGCGGTCGCTGCTCTCACGCGCCGGGTACACCGCAGCACCGGTGCTCAATGAGACCACGTCGTTACCGACCTCGTGACGTGTGCCATTGGGTTCCACCAGGGTAGCACCGGCATTCACAGCGCCGGCCCCTTGCAGATTCAACGACACCTCCACGTAATACAGCCCTGGTAAATCGACCATGTCGAGCGCCAGCGCGCCGATGCCGGCTGCGGGCACCGCTAAGGAGGCATGTTTGCGCGCCCCTGCCTGGTCGCCCACCGGGCAGGTATGGGTGATCAACTGTTGTTCGGCCGCGGTGTCGATGATGCGAGAGAGCACGTCGCTGCCATCCATCACATAACCGGTCCACGGGCACATCTCGTAGAGGAACACCTGCGCCTGTTCGTTCACGGCCCAGGTGGTGCCAGCGGTTGCCAAGCCATCCTCCCAACTCAAAAGCAACTCGGCGTCGGGCGCGATGCCCACCCAGCGGCGCCCCACCAGCGGCACGTCGCCCGCGACAATCGACAGCACGCCGGTGGCATGCAGGGCGTCGGCGTAGCCATAGGTTCGACCTTCGGTGACGTTTACCTGGTGGGTCGCAAGATCCACGCCACGCACGAGTGTTTTTCTCATCGAGGTCGCATAAGCCAGCTTGATAAACACCTTGCGAAACTTGGAGGTTCCCAAGCGAATCACCCGCTCGCCCAGATCGAGCACGCCATTTTGATCAACATCGTCGGGGACGAACAGCGGCTCCCCAAAGGCTAAATCGGCGTCGCTGTAACCAGCCCCTGCGCCATAGTCACGTTCGCCGTTGTGGTTCTCGTCGAGGTAGAGCCAGTCGGTGCCGGGGTCAAAATGGGCAGGTCGCGCTGGCGCCTCCTCGGTGGAAAAGCCGTAGAGCGTGCGCGCCGGCAACCATGCCGCCACTTCTGCTGGGTCGATGAACGCGTCGTGATTGCGGTCAACGCCGTCCACGCCTGCCGTAAAGACGCCATCCCCGTCCACGTCCAGCCAATCAAAGTAACCACCGTCGGCGCGGAAGAAAGTGGGGTGAAACAGATCTACGTTGGTGTCCATGTCGGCGATGAGAATGCCTGCCCCGGTAAGGTAATCTTGGGCAGGCGCAGCACCGCGCGCGGCGGCAAGCGCCATGAGCGACGCCGAATGATCCAACGGTACCGGACCCCGCGGCCCAACAAACGACACCCGCCGAACCTCAGAGAGGTTATCGAGCTTGGCTGCCACCGTGGCCGTCACCTGCGCAGAGATGAAGCGATTGAACGTAAGCGGCCGACCTTCAGCGTCGTCCACCTGCACCCCTAGCCCGCGCAGCATCGCCAGGTGCTCAGCACGCACATGTGCATTGAGCTCGATCACCACCGGCAGGCTTGGGAGCTGTTTTTGAAGCGCCTGTGTCCCCGGCACCCCGACGCGAAACGCCCGGATAAGCTTGGCATCCAGCTTGTCGCTAAACACCACCGGGACATTTGCGGTCCCTGGGGCCAAGAGCAGAGCCCAGCAGAACAATACACTTGTCATCGCGACTCCATATGCGGCCGCAGGCGCCACTCAGGCGAGCCAAACCACCGGAGAGTGCCCCGGATTCTGCAGCAGGTCCATCCCGACAGCCTGTCGTACACGCACACCCAGAAATACAAGACATAAATCATCCAGTATACTATTAGGCACGCCGCGATCACGTCTGGAGAGCCGATAGCTTAGGAAAATCCGCTATGTTGATGTCATCTCGGCGGCCCCGTGAGTGCCGGAAGCGGTGATGTGAACCATGTGTTCTGTTGGGCTGTAACTGCGTATGCAACAAAGGAAGAGAACGTAGTGCCGGCTCTCACTACCTTTGACCCCCGCGTTCTCACGAGCATTGACCCCGGGGTCACCCATCTGCGTAACGCATGTACAATCTCTCAGTTCGCCTTTCGTCGTCCAGCGCCGCGTCGTTT
>JAKLEG010000373.1 GCA_022703175.1 Myxococcota bacterium
CGTGTGTGATGCTGCGGCCTCGCTATGCAGCGCCTGTACCAATGACTTCGGCACGGCCGACGTGCTTGCCTGCCCCGATTCGAATGCGCCGATGTGTGTCCTGGCGGGAGTCAGCCGTGGTCAATGAGGAACCTGCACCGTGGATGCCGACTGTCTCGACCATGCGACCGGGCCGTTGTGTGACCCATCCAGCGGCGGATGCACCACCCTGTGCCGCGCCGATGCCGACTGCGACGTCGATGCTTGGTGCAACGCGGCCTCCGAAAGTTTGGGCCATTGCGTCTCAAAGCTCGACAATGGTGCAGCGCTCCCAGCAGAACCGATGGAAGTCGCAAGCTGCACCGCTCTGGTGGGCGAAAGAGTATGTCGCTCAGGAGTCTGCGACCTTGTCGATCAGGCGTGCGGCTACGCGGATGGCAATGGGCCGTGCACCGAAGATGCCGAATGCCGCAACCAGAGCTGCAATGCGGAAGGGATCTGCACAAACGACTGTACCAACGACGACCAGTGCCCAGTCACACAGTACTGTGATGCAACTGGCGGCTGCACCACGAAACGGATAGATGGCCAACCCTGCGACCGAGCTGGGCAATGCGTCGTTGGCCTCTGTGATGCTGCCGTTTGCGGCGGCCCCTACTCCGGGATGGTTGCAGGAGGCGGCGGCTTTGGCTGTCGCTGCAACGTCGGTATGCAGAGTGGGCTAGCGGGTCTCGGCGTCCTCTGGCTGTTGTTCCGCCGACGTAAACGAACGCTTACCTGACAAGCACAGACGCTTCTCCTGTCGCTGGTCAAACAACGCACTCAGACTTGCTCCCGCCACACAATTGCCTTACGTGAACCACACTCGTTGTTGGGGTGGTCGCGGCATCGACGCGCGGCCTGAGAACAAACCCATGAACCTGATCCGGGTAATACCGGCGGAGGGACTCAACGAGGGCGCAGGGGCCTGACCTAGGCACCGACGCAACCGCTTCCTCCGCGGTTCTACAGGTTACCTGCGATGACAGATACCCGACAACGGTGCATAACCGTGTGGCACCGTGCTTGCCCCTGCCTCTTGCTACTACTGCTCGGACTGGCGATGCGCCCGGCGATGGCGTTCGACCGTTTCGATGGCCCACATGCGCCTAGCCATTTTGGCGCCACAAGCAACGACGCAACCTTGGTCGTTAAGGGTGACCTGCGCCTGTCGATCCACGACTTGGAGGGTCGAGGCGGCCCAGGTTTCGACAGCCCTACCGACACCCGCACCATCGGAACCCGCAGCACCTATGCCAGCATCGATACTTGCTACCTTGCAGGCCGCCTGCAGTTGCAACCCAGTTTGGCCGTGAACACGAGCCTGGCACTCGACGCCACAGCCGCTCACCTCGATGAGGCCTGGTTCGATTTCCGGTTCGTAGGCCCAGCCGACACCTACCATCACGTCGAAGTCGGGCGACGCCCGCCCTTTGTCGCGACAGACCGCCGTACTGCCCGGTACCCACTGGCCGGGACGCTCTATTGGCGTAGCCCCGAAATGCACGTGACCTATGAGGTTGCGACGACGCCCCTTTCGCCCCTTGGAATCGCGGTGGGTATATCCGCGGCACTGGTCCGACCGCTGGGGTTCGCCCCTGTGCAAAACGCCGTCCGCGAGCGCGGCACGATCAATGTACTCAGCTACGACCCCGAGCGGGTCTACTCGGGCGTCAGCGGCATCTATGGCGGCAAATTCGCTCTGCGCGGCTGGGGTGTAACGCTCGAAGGCTTTGGCTTCGCCGGGCACTTGGCCGCTGAGGCCGGCACCGATGAGCTCTTGAGCAACTTCGACAACGTCCAGTCACTGGGAGGTAATGCAACACAACGTCAATTGCTTTGGGGCGGCGGCCGAGCCACGCTTGACCTCGCAGGCTTCTTGGCCAGCCTTGAAGCCATCACCTCCCAAGACGGTCTCCTGCAGCGCTTCACCTGGTACGCCCAGCTTTCCTACCCGTGGCGGCGTGGAACCGGCGCTGACCTTCTCCCGGGATTGGAACCGCTGGTTCGATACGAGCAGTACCGCCTACGCCATAGCACCGAGGTGCACGCGGACGGCCGGGCCTTACGATCCCCCGCACTTAGCCAGGCGATCACGTGGGATTTCGATATCACGACGCTGGCGTTAATCGCTCGGCTGTACCGCGAGTTCCTGGAGCTGCGCTGCGAGTATACCTTGGTGCGCGAATACAACGGCGTGCGCGCACTCCGCATCTCCAACTCCCCGTTTCGCAACAACGAAGCCCAGCTGGAACTGGCCGTGCGCTTCTAGTCACTCCCACTTAGCCATAACCCAAGGAGAAGTAAGATGACACGTATGGACCTATTCATGCTGACTTCATTATTGGCGGCACACGCTTGCACCAACGCCGATGCCACCCCTGCCGTCGGCCGACCGTACCGCGGCTTTCATGCTTTCACATTGCAGCTCGGCCAAAGCGAAAACCCAGAGACCGTGCGGCTCGTACCCAATGGTACCTTGGCCGTGTTGGGTTCCTCCAAGGCCAAACGCGTGACGCTGGTGCAGGTTGAAAAGAGTGCCCTCACGGTGCTACGCACACGCGCCTTGTTTCCAGACGATTCCGGCGAGAGCGAGTTAACCAACCTGGCGTTAAATCCAACGGGCGACTGGGCTGTGGTTACGCATTCGCTTGAGACTCGGGACCCGGACACTGGCGCGCAAACCAGTTGCGGCGGCGAGATCCTGTTCGTGAACACGACCGACAGCGTGAGTTTCGGAACGATTCTGGGTCGGGTACCCGTAGGACCCATGCCCGATGCGGTCGCCGTCTCAAGTGATGGCCATTGGGTGGCCGTGGCTAATGAGCGCGACAGCGCCTGGGGCGGCAAATGCCAGGTGCCGGGATACTCAGGCTCTGTCAGTCTCGTCGACATCTCGCAAGGCTTGTCCGCAGCTATCGAACGCAGCCGCGTGACGATGCTGGACGATGACACCGATGGCCGCGAGCCCGAGAGCCTCACGTTTGCCGCAGACAACGATCTGTTGGCGGTAACGCTACAAGACTCGCATGAGGTGGCGTTTATGCGGATCTCGGCGCTTGTAGATGGACCCGCGTGGGATTCCGATGACGTGCAGCTTGTGCGCCTACCAACCAATAGCCTGGGAATGGATCCGTGGCCCGACGGCATCGTTGCATTCCGCACAGCCTCCGGAGCCGAGTACTTCGCGGTGGCCGGTGAATGGAACGACACCCTGATGATTCTAGACCTGCAAGGACGGCTTGTGACCAACCACGAAATCGTAGCGAGTGAAGTCCCGAGCGATTTTCCCCGTGACCTGAGCGGTGAGGCGCCGCTGTTTCGGCCCGACTCGCTGGCGGTGTTTGAGGCAGATGGTAGTAGCTACCTGGCTGCGACGTTGAAACACTCAGGCGCCATTGGCATTTGGGAAGTGAAAGACCCTGCCACGATGACAGTCGCTGACGTCGTCAAGGTAGGGAACATAGATGCAGGGACCCCGACAACACCAAGCACTGTCGGAAGCGAAGGGCTTGCAGCCAGTGCCAATGGCGACACCCTGGTGTGTGCGAACGAAGGCGAAGGCTCGATAAGCTTGGTGCGGCCAGCGCCCTGAGCTCGACTCAAACACCCGCCTGCGGTTGCGGCGTGACAAGCTCCGCTGGCTCAGGTAGGTTGCGCCCGTGCTCGTTGGGGGCGAAAGGTCTCGACGGGGATACGGACGTGACGAGGAGCGTGTCGTGGGTGTCAGGCCGCCACGTAAAAACGGTATGACAAAACTTACAAGCCAACGATAACGTTGAGCTCGCTCTCGCTGCCTAAAAAGCAGTTGAAAGCCGTCGGCCACACCCCCCGCCTGTGGGGTATGAGTCCGGCGTAACAAAGCAGGCTAGGTCCGCGTTGGCGCCACGGCGACGCGGGTCGAGATAAGCCGGGGCTAACTCAGCAAGGAGCCAGTCGGCGGGCATCTTACTGAGGACATTTAAATGCCGGCTACGCACGTAGCGCCTCCCACTGAAGATTCTCGGACCCGGGTTCGATTCCCGGCGCCTCCACCATCTAATGCGGTCACTCTATTGAGGTTTTAGACACCCCCAACAAACGGCGCCCTTTCGATGAACTCGTGGCTTTGGCAACTCAGTGATGGCCGTCCTTGGTCTTGGAAGACTGCGGGTTGCACCTTTGTTTCGCGTGTCGCGTTGGTTACGGCATTGTTGGCGGTAGGCGCACGCGCATCAGCCGAACCTGTTGGGACGAAAAGGATAATTGGGTTTCATCCAACGACTGGCGACATACTGCTTCGCTGTTCGGAATGGTACGTTGCCCCGAATTCTGGATGGGAGGATGCCAAGGAGGTTGTGACCGTCGACATCATCGACGTAGCCTCGGGCAAGTCACGCCACGCCTTTCCAATAGATGGCCCCGGAGTTTGGTCGAACGGCTCTTCTGAGACGCGCGGCACGCGCTGGCAGAAGGCTCGTGCCGAGTTTGAAGAACTGGGATTCTTGGTTCAACAACAACCGGATCAACCGTTGGTCACAGCGTCGGAAGGCAAGCGCGTTGCGACTCCTATTCCCGACCATCTTGTCTGGACGACTGCGATTCAGAGTGCCTCCTTTTCTGGGAGCCTCTTCGTTCAGTGGGTAGCGATCGACAGCTATTTTATCTACTGGAGATCCGCAGCACAGCCGATTGGTTCAGCCGTCGTTTCTTTGGGAAAACTTCCCAGTATGGCTTGTGGAAATTATTCGGAGCCGCCTACAGACAACCAGTTCTCTGTTCTTGAGCATCGCAATCAGAGGGCGATTCTCCTGCTTCATGAAGGTCCTGGATGTGAGCCCAAGCTGTACGTTGTGACGGTGAAATCGGAGAAGCCACAGATCCTGCCCGCGGATTGTGACTGGAATTCAGCACTGAAACGAAAACCTTAGATCCTAGACCGCGCTGTCTTCATCAACACATTCCACCTCTCCTCCACCAACGGTTTGGTCGCATCAACTTGCACGTGCGTGTACCGCTCCGTAGCACCAGTGTCGGCGTGCCCCAGTAACTTCGCGATCATCTTCTGACCGACACCCATCACCGCGTAGCTCGACCCCGCTGAGTGCCGCGCCCCATGCGACGTGATGACCTTCACGCCGGCCTCGGCCGCCAACTCCCGATACCACCGGTTCAGCACTTTGTTGCTCAAGTACCCACCGCGCGGGTCCGGAAAGAGCAGCTTGTCATCACCTTGCTGCACCCACTCGCGTAGCTCGTCGGCGAGGGCACGGGGGATGACTTGGAAGCGCGCACGCTTGTTCTTGGTGGTGCCTACCGTCTTGCGCGCCATCGAGCGGCGCACCCAGAGGCCCGGTGCCGTGAGATCGAGGTCAGTCTTCTCAAACGCTCGCAGCTCCGAGAAGCGCACCCCGATCATGAGCTGTGTAAGAATGGCGAGCCGTTCGAGCGGGCGCGTGTCGCGCCACTGGTCGAGCTGAGCGATAGCCGCACGCTCTTCTTGCGGCGGCCACCAGTTGGCCGAATCCTCGGCCGTGCGGTCACGGCGAGCCCATGCCCTGCGGGTCACAGGGTTCTTCGTGACGTACTCGTACTCGATCGCCTTCTCAAAAATCCGATGCAACACACTCAAGTGGTTGTTCAAGCTCTTGGCCGAGTAACCCTTGCCATACTGGTGGCGCTCCTGGCGCTTCTTGGCTTTGTAGCGGTCGATATCGCGCACAGAAATTTCGGCGAGTACCAGGTGGCCGAGCTCGGGCAAAACGTGGTTCTTCAGAATGCTCAAGTCGCTTTCGACCTGCGACTCTCTGAGGCCGCCGCAGGCGTCGGCCAGTGCATGGCGGTCCGAGTCCTGTGCCCAAAACTGAGTCTCGTATTTTGCCCCCCCCCCCGGAACGGCACGGCACTGA
>JAKLEG010000374.1 GCA_022703175.1 Myxococcota bacterium
GTCGACGCAACGCACCGAGATATCACGCGAATAGCTTCCAAGGCTGGACCAGGCCACACAGGCTTTGTGACCGCGGATGCACAGCGTCGGTGTGAGTGCATCACCAGCTTCGTTCGAGATGCCGTGCCCGCTTGCCGAGCCAACTCCTACTTCCACCCACTGATCGCGGTTCCAGCGGCGTAGCTTGATGTCAGTGCCAGCCGCGTCGGTTTCGGCCCAGGCTATCCAGGGCAAGCCAGAATCATCGAGGGCCATCGCGTGATCGGCGGCGGTGGCCTCTTGCGGGGTAACGCCGAGCCAATCGACGCCGCGCGGGGTTAGGTAGGTCCAGGCGCCGCCTGAATACGCCGACGCAAAGATGGCCCCGGTGTTAAAAGTCGCATCCCAAAAGGAGAGGACCAGCGTGCCATCCTCAGCCACTCGCACGACCGGGTCCAGAGAACCACCGCCAGTATAGCTGATACGCGAGTCATCGCTTCCCGAGGTACCCAGCCCGGCCCAGCTGCTGCCGTTCCAGTGCATGCCGAAGAGCTCGCCGGCAGACCAATCTGACCAAACCACCAACGGTTGGAATGTGGCATCGACGGTGATGTCGATCGAACCTGAAACGTTATCGACAAAGGGATGAATGCCATCTCCCGAGGCTGAGTGCGTGCCGATTTCCTGCCACGCCGAACCGGTCCAGTGCTTAACATAGATGTCGCCATACGGGTTCCAGCGTTCGTCCGTCCAGGCGAGAAACAATTCACGCCCGGCACCAGCCACGAGGGCAGGGGAATAGGCATAGTCGCTAGAGGCACTGACGCCTACGCCGCTGGCAGAGCCTGTGCCCAATTCCTGCCAAGTGACGCCGTTCCAACGTTTGATATAGACCGCGGGCGTCCGCGGGTTGTTGACGGTGGTTGCTGTCCAGGCCACCACGGGTCTTTCGTCGCCGTCGATGGCCAACACCGGGTCGCTCGCATCACGGGAGGCACCACTGATGCCTGTCCCCGCGGCCGAGCCAGCGCCAACCTCCTGCCAATGAGTGCCGTCGAATTGTTTGACGTAGATGACCGTCGCGTCGAGCGCAGTCTCCATCCATGCCAGCGTTGGCAGTAGCGCTGAATTGAGTGCCATGACAGGCGTGTTGGAATGGGTCGGTGTGGCAAGTTCTTGGGTCGCCTTCGCAGAGCCGGAAATATCGGCGCTCCATTGGGCGCCATCGAAATGGTGCGCCAAAAGGCTCGTGCCCGACCAACTCAATAGGTGGACCAGGCCATCGGGATCGACCTCGATGGCACACGTGATCCCGTCGCGCGGCCCGGTGACGCAGGTGCCGGTCGCGGAACCACTGCCCATCTCAAGCCATTGGCTCCCGTCAAAGCGACGTACGCAGCAGGCCATGCGTTCCATGCCATACCTTAGTGGTTCTCGACGCCACGTGACCATTGGCCTCTGGTCGCTGTCAAAGGCCAACATCGCAAGACTTGCGTTGCTGCTGCTGCCACTTAGCCCGCTTCCAGAGGCGGAGCCCGTGCCTATCTCCGTCCAGCTGACGCCGTCCCAGCGTTTGACATAAACAACGTTGGCGCTGACCGACAATTGAATCCAGTATGCGTAAATGTGCCCGGCGGCGTCGGACGTCAGCGAGATGCCCTGGATGCCGCCCGAGGTGTTGCTGATGCCACCCCCGGAGGCTGCGCCTGTGCCCAACGCTGTCCAGGCTGTGCCATTCCAGTATTTGACGAAGACCTGTGCGGTATTGGTAATGCTCGACCCCCAAGCCACAACCGGATTTTTCAAGGAATCGTACGCCAGCGAGAAGGGCGGTGGGTACAGCCCCGTGATATTTCCCGACAGCCCAGCTCCCGATGCCGAGCCGGTGCCCAGCTCGGTCCACGCGGTGCCATCGTAGCGTTTGAGGTAGAGCGCATATTGGTTGTTGGCCACCGTCTCAAACCAGGCGGCGATAATATTCGCATCACTGCCAAACAAGAGCTGCGGCGTGGCACTCGGCGTCACCGTGTTGCTAATACCCGCAGCCGCCATCGAGCCCGCACCCACCTCCGCCCAGGCGCCGGTCGCCCAACGCGCAATCAGAATGTCGCTGGTCGTCGACACCCAGCCAACCAACGGCACGAGTAGATTGGACGCGAGGGCAACGTTATAGCGCACCGGAAGTGTCGTCGAGGTAAGGAGCGGTTCATAGGTCACGCCGCTCCACTGCCAGAGGGTCAGGCTCACCGTGTCGGGGGCTTCGCTTTTGACTGTGACCGCCCGCCAACCCGCGCCTTCTTCTTGGACAAAACCCGCAAACCGGTTTGCCTGCACCGGTGTGCCACGTGGGCTTCCCCAGGTGAGATAGGTCTCCCACGGACCGAAGTCCGAGTCCCCTAGCGCCGACCAGTGAAACTGCGCACATCCCAATCCGTCACAGCCGCAGTTGCTGCTGCAATCGTTGCTGTCAGCAATGCGGTTGCCGTCGTCGCAGAATTCCTCAGCATCTACGCGACCATCGCCACAATGGGGCGCGAGCGTAAGGCATGACGCGTCACAGGTTGCCTCCAAGCCCCAACCACTGCGATTGCCCGTACCCGCATCACAGACCTCGGCGGGGAGCGCGGCATGATCGACATAGCCATCGCCGCAGATCGACCGCACGCAGCCGCCGGCCGCGGCCACACAGATCCCTGTCGATACCCAAGAGGTGCTGCACGGTGTGCCATCCAGGCTTGCAAGAGCGACGTGGAAGACTCCCTGGGTTTCGTTGCAGCCATCGGTGGTGCAGGCATCGTTGTCGTCGCGCTCAGGGGCGGCACCGCCGCGACAGAGGTAGCTTACGCAACGCTCGGCACCGTTGCATTGCAGGCCATCTTGGCAGTCAACATCGTCATAACAGCCGTGACCCGGTAGGCAGCCGACCAGGGTGTCGCAGTACTCATCATCCTGACAGTCGGCGTGTCGTACGGTGATGTCGCAGCGGCCCGCGCCGTCACCCAACTCGATACACACGCTGTCGGCGCAAGCGGCATTCACGCCACAACGACTGGTGACCGCGGCTGTCTCGCACAGCCCACCTACGCAGCGTTCGTCGCCGTTACAGTAGCTGCCATCGGCACAGTCGCTATCTCCCTGACAGATGCGCCTGAGCACCGCATGAGTTGCCGAGTAGCCGGTTCGGCTTAAGCGTGCGTTGACACGCGCACCCGCCAACGCTTGGCCCGTGTTAGATTGCGCCTCTATCCACAACTCCATGGTGCCCGTGTGTGCCGCAGTTATCGTGAGATCGAGTGGAAATACCGTGGTTGAGGCGCGCGTGCTCACCATGGCCCCTGCGGGTGTGCGTGCTGCCAATCGCGCAAAGTCCACAGCCAGGGCGTCAGGATCTTGGAGGGTAATGACCACAAAGGGCACGGCGTCGCTGCATCCGCAAACCAGTAGGCCGACCAGCGCCAAGGCCGGGTGGGGCGTGCGCGCAATTGTCATTGCGTCCACTCCGCACAGCGCATGACAACCTGGCTGCCCGCCCCATCACACTCCGACCACGCGACACAGATCCTGCCTGCGTTGATGGCCACCGCAGGCTGTTGGGATGGACAGACGCTGTTAGAAATGCCCTGGGGCGATGCCGAGCCGGGTGTGGTTGCGAGCCAGGCGTCACCGCTGAACCGGCGCACCAAAATCTCGGCGTTCAACTCCGCGCCTGACTCATCGCTCCATGCAACAACCGGCCGACCCAGCTCATCGAGCGCCAGCGCCGCAGCTTGCGCTTGTCCCGTACCGCAGGTGGCACAGCCATACGGACTTGCGGAGCCCAGCCAATGCCATGCCTGGCCATCAAATCGTCGCGCGTGGAGGTTGAGGTTGCCTAACACGGCATCACTCCAGAGGAGCACCAAACCCTGATGGCCGTCGGTCATCAACCTGAGCGTCGGATCTGTCCAGGGATAGGCGGTGGTGAACGAGCTCTGATCCCAAGCGTCGGGGTGCTCAGCCCAAGCGGAGCCATCCCAAGCCATGAGCGCCAGTCGGTTGTCGCGCATGGTGGCAAGGGTGGGGGTTTGGTCGTCGCTGATAGCCCAGCCAATCCCTCGACCCAGAGCAATGCCGCCATTGGCCAGGTTTCCAGGCAAGGGCACCCAGGTGCCGTCGAGCCAGCGTGCCGCGAACAGCATGTTTGTCGACCCGCTTAGCCACCAGGCCACCCAGGGGTCGCCATGGGCATCCAGCGCAAGCTGTGGGTAAATGTGGTTGCCGATGAATCCCGTGCTGCCACCAATGCCATCTTGGGTCGCAGAGCCCGCAAGTGCTTCCCAGGTCGTGCCGTCGAAACGTTTTAAGTAGACGCGCCGGTTGGTACTGCTGACGCTCTCGGACCAGGCAATGGTCACCCGACCTTCGGCATCCATTGCGGCGACAACCTCTTCGGAGGCGGTGGGTGTTTGGCTGACGCCACCACCTTGGGACGAGCCAACGCCAATCTCCGTCCAGTGCGTGCCGTCGTAGCGTCGACCGTAGATTTCGGTGTTGCCGCTTTGGTCATCCACCCAAAACAGCAACGGCCAACCTTGGTGGTCCATCAACAGCGCTGGGCTGTTGGCGAGGCCGGTGCTTTGGCTGACGCCATGTCCCGTGGTGTTTGCAGGTGTTCCGGTCCAGGCGCTGCCGTTGTAGTGGACCATCGAGATGTTCAATAGGCAGTTCGACGTGCTTACGACCACTGGATTGAGCACAGAGTTCGCCGTGAGGTCGTAGTCGATCGAACAATGCGCATCGGCGATGCCTGGGCTTGTGGCGGAGCCTGCACCTAACTCGATCCAGGTGGCGCCGTTCCAGTGGCGGCCGCGAAAGGTGTCGTCATCGCGCCAGCTCACCAACGGGTAACCGTCGTTGAGCATCACCATGCGCGGCAGTTCAGGGTACGACGCGTCAGCGCCACTTACCCCTGTTGCTGTTGCGGATCCGGCAGCCTCGACCCAGGCGCTGCCATTCCAGTGTTTGGCGAAGATGGCCCAGCTTGCGTCCTCGCCCCATGCCAGCCAAGGAGCGCCTGTGGCATCGATAGCCAAAACAGGATCGCGGGCGCGTACACTCGAAGCGCTGATGCCCCCGCCGGTGGCCGAACCTGCTGGTTGTTCCACCCATGCGGAGCCGTCCCATTTCTTAAGGTAAATCTGCCACTTGCCGCTTACTGCGTCTTCCCAGGCGACGTACCAGGTGCCGTTCGCACCTGCCACGACGCTGGGGTGGCCGACGCCCACGCCAGTCTGGCTGATGCCGGAGGTGCCCACGTCGCTCGCGCTAAGAGCTGACCACTGGGTGCCATCGAAGCGCTTGGCGCCAATGTTGTCATTGGCAATGCCGGCCCACGCGACAAGGAGCTCCCCCTGATCGTTGGCGGCGAGGGTCGACTCGGTGGTTTCGAAGGCCACGCCACTAACGCCAGAGCCAGCCATTGAGCCCATGCCCACCTCGACCCAGTGGCCGTCCTCGTAGCGGCTCGCGAAGGTTTGCTGTTTGAAGGTCGACTGGTAGCCATCCCAAAGCAGCACGGGGCGGCCAGCGGAATCTACGGCAAGGTCCACCTGGTCAACCCATTCGATGTAGGTCCCCACGCCCATGAAGGGATGGTCGAACAGCGGCTCCCACTGGCTTCCACTGAAGCGGTGTACGAAGGGTTGGGCGTATTCCCAATCGACCTCCGCCGTGCTCGCGATAAACAAGGTGCCATCGGCAGCGCTCGCAGCGGCGACGACGTCAGCGCGACCTCCATGTGGCGTCCAAATTCCATACGAGGAGTTGGAGGCGGCGTACAGGCGCGTCTCAAGTGGGCCCAGGGCCGAGTCTCCCAGTGCGTGCCAAGCGGTGACGCCACACGCCATGCCCACACACTTGCAGGCCGCGTCGCAATCGTTGCCGTCGG
>JAKLEG010000375.1 GCA_022703175.1 Myxococcota bacterium
AAACCCACGACCGGCATACGGGTGGTCGGGACGTTGCGTATCTTGAGGACCGTGCTGCAACGCCCCCCTAGAACCCCACCGCCACGCTCACCCCGCGCCCCGTCACCGACACTTTGGCCTGAGTACCGCCGACCGGAGTTGGCACCCCGTCGGGCCCCTGAATGTAGCGGTCAGGGTCATCGCCGGTCGCGAACAACGTGCCGCCAACGCCGAACGCCGCGAGGCTGACGAGTCCGGCAGCGAGCCCGAGCGCATCGACCCTTGCAATCGACGAGCGCCGGTCGCGAATGTCATCGTAGGCACCGCTCGTGCGTATCGACTCGGCGTTGTATGCATCCACGTCCGCATTCAAGTCCGACGCGCGATTTCTGGCGCTGACCAGCAATGCCGCCGCGGTACCACCAGCCACAACGCCCACCCCGATGGCACTCCAAGCCAGCACGCGTGTGCGGTTGGCCTGCTGCGAATACGTTGCCGCGAACTCGGCTGACGGTAGGAGTGTGATCTGCACCTGCGTCTCTTTCCCTGGCGTCACCACGAGCGGCTGACGACTAACGACAAACCCCGGCTTCGTCACTTCCAGGCGGTGATTGCCGGCCGGAATATCGAGCTGTGCAAGCGGCGTCACCCCTGCGATCGCATCATCGATCATGACGGATGCACCGTCCTCAGAAGCTGTCAGTGACAGGGTGCCGGTATGCAATGCCAAGAGTTCACTGACGAGCTGACGCACCGCAGCTCGCATTTCGGCAACCAACCCGGCCGCGTCCCCCGCATATTGTCGGGTCACACGTCCGGCAATCTGCGCCCTGCGCAAATCCGCAAGCGTGAGTTGGATGACATGGGTGGTACCCGTGAGTACCACCGACCCATTGACGACGTAGTCAGTACCCAGCGCCCCAGCCAGTTCGCTAAAGCACACCACATCGGTACAGCCCACCGCCTGCTGCATCAGGTCGTAGGACAACATCTGGTTGATCTCGTCCATCGAGATGGTGCGGAACGGGCCAATGCCGTTCAGCTCCTGGGTGGCGACGCCAGTCAGGGATGTCACGAGCTTGGGATCGATGCCCGAGGATCCCCCGAGCTGCATCACCGCAACGGTTAGTTTCTCAGGCGCCGTGTCGGCTGCCGGGCCAGGTGCATTGAGAAGTACATAAAAAACCGCCCAGATAGTGGTCATCGGATTCTCCCCCTAGAGTCCCACGGTGTAGAGTTGGCCGATACGCATCGCGGGATTAGCCAGAGGCGTACAATCCGCACCAGCGCCACTGTTGCATACGTTCACCGGATTCGGGCGGCAGGTCGCGGTTGCACCGCCGCCACACGTAATGCCGTTTCCGTCACCCACAGCCCCGTCGCCGATGCCGGCCATTTGGTCGTTGCCCCAGCATTTCAATACGTCGTTGTCCCCGAGAGCACATGAAACTCCGTAGCCTGTGTTGATGGCAACGAGCGACGTGAGCGGGTCGCCGTTGCACGTCAAACCACTTCCCGTCGCACACACCTTTCTCGCGTTTGGTTCACAAGCTCCCGAGCAACCGGCCCCTGTCAGCGAGCCGTGTCCAATCGCGCCTTTGTCGGCAAGGCCCCAACAATAGGCCGTTCCGTCCGCGACGAGAGCGCACGTATTGGATCCGCCCGCAGAGATGGCGACGGCATCAGTGAGCGCAGCTCCGCCGGCGCATCCAGCACCGCTTCCGCTTACGCACACGTCGACGGGGTTCGTCTTCATTGAACTCCCGGCACCGTCACCCACGCCGCCCTCGCTGGAGTACCCCCAGCATTTCACATGACCGTCACCCATCACAGCGCATGTATAGTCGGTTCCTGCGGCAATCCCGTAGACCCCCGTGAGACTCACACAAGTGCCGCCGGTGCCAGACGCGCACACCTCGGTAGGATGCAACACTGGTGCACCCGTGGTGCCAATGCCCGCCTGACCGAAGTCATTTCGTCCCCAACACTTCACGTGGCTACTTGCGAGCAGCGCACAGGTGTGGCCGGCGCCAACAGTTACCGCCACCACATCCGATAGCATTTGCGCGCCTGTGCAGTTCGTTCCAGCGGTGCATACCGGCGTTGGCGTTAACCGGCAGACGGCAAAGTCACAGGTATCGCCCGTTTGTGTGCCATCACCGACCTCGCCATTCGAGTTCTGGCCCCAGCATCGAACCGTGCCATCCGCCAGCACTGCGCAGGAATGCAGACCCGCTGCAATCGACACGATGTTCGTTAGCGGGTTGCATTCGCTACCGGCGCCAGTTCTGCACACGGCCACTGGGTTCGCTCGGTCGGTGGTGGTGCCGTCACCGAGGCCGCCCGTCGAATTGTTCCCCCAACACCAGGCCGTGCCGTTCTCCTTGAGGGCGCAGACCCGCCCGAATGGTCCGGCAAGCCCCACAACTCCAGTCAGTCGCGCCCCTCCAGTGCAACTCGGCCCGGAACCGGTTTCGCAAACCGCCGCTGGTGTCCCGCGGGTGCCGAACGTGCCGTCACCCAACTCGCCTGAACTCCCCCAACCCCAGCATTTGACCGAGCTGTCGTTCATAAGTGTGCAGCCGTAGTGTAGGCCGGCCAGGATCGATGCCCTGCGCCCCATAGAGCCGTTGCATCCACCCGAGAGGTACGTCGACTCCATCGCCGGCAGGTAGATCTGTCGTCCCTGCATGGCGTCGTTGTCCAATTCCCTGGTGAGGTTCTTTATGTTTGTAGCGGTGAAGCGAAGGGGAGTGGAACCAACCAGATTTCGGTTGAGGGTGGTGGTCACGCCTAGTGAATCCGTAACACGCCACGAGGTAGCCACGGCCCCAATAGCTGGGGTGGTCACGACCCCCGACAAACCCGTCACTGAGGCCGTTACATTGCCTGGCTGGACGCCTGCAATCGTACCTTCGATGGACTCGATAGTTGCGTGAGCGGTATCGACGGCCGCAGTGCCATCGATTGTGAGGTTGCAGTTCACATCGAGGGTCGGGGCGGCTCCCCAACTCAGAATCGGCGCCCGGCTCGTCTCGCCCGTAGTGGTTGCGGGTTCGGAATCCCCACTCCCGTTCACCGCGCTCACGCGGTATTCGTAGTCCGTAGCCTCGTCGAGGCCCTCATCTGCGAAACCGGTGGCGTTGGGTGGCGCCATCCCCGCCTGTTCGAACGTTCCGGTCGCGCCAACCCGTCGCTCAACCCGAAACCCGGTTTCGTGCTCATTTGAGTCTGTCCACGTCAGGCTGATTGCCTTGTTCGAATCGGTGGTCGCAGACAGTGCCGAAACGGGCTTTGGCAAGCTGTAGGTCGCGGCTTCGGGGGAGGGGCTGGAGATGCAGATCTGGTTCCGCGCCCGCACTCGGTACGCGAGCTTCTGGTCTCGCTCGACAGGCGTGCGCCGAAGCCGTCGCACGTCATTGGTGGAGTCACCAACCTCAAGCCACCCATTGTCGTTCCGATTCTCTTCGACCACGAAGTAGTAGTCGTTTGGCGCGGTGCTTTCCCACGACACCCAAACGCCCGTCAGGTCGGCAGTCGCCGCCGTATTCGTCGGCACCACCTCAGGCGGACAAACCGCATCGTTGGGCGAGCGGGGACTGTGAATGCCGAGGAAAAGAGGGTCGGTGCAGGCACAGGCAATCGTCACAAACGCCGTGGCGGCAAAAGCTCTACAAGACATGAAAGGCCCCCAAAAGCTGAGAATCGCGCGTCTATTGACGCAGCGCGCCTCCCTTTACTTCACGGTATTTCAATCTGCAACCGCGATTCAGCCAGATCGATACCCGCCACATAGGTTGCCACCCTTGGCGCCGCCGGCCTTAGACTCGGCGCGATGCGGCACGGGCCCTGTGGCCCAAGTGACGAGGCGCGTCGGGGCGGTCTTCGGTACCGATTGGAGATCGCTAATCAGGCGGCTGGGCGGTGTCGTCGAGGGCGCCAAACTGGGTTCCCCGGCGTCGCTTCTCGGGTTGGGCAGGTGGTGGTTGGGCTGCCGCAGCTTCAGGGGCCGGCGTTGCTGTTTCAACCGTAGCAGTTTCCGCCCTCGGACGGGGGCTTTTACGGTCTGCCTTGGCGATTCCCTTCGAGGCTGTCTTCGTCGCTGGCTTAGGGACGCCATGCCGCTCGGGCGCTGCCGATTGCGGTGCCTCGACGACCGTAGGCGCGCTCGTTTGGGTCGGCTCCGGTTGTGTCGAGGGCATTACCGACGGCGCAGAGGGCGCCATCGGTGCAGCTACTGGCACGGTAGCGGCGTCCTTTTCCGGCATGCGTTGGGTCGCGACGTACGCAATCCCGAGCGCCAAAATCAGCGCGCCCACGAACGCGGCAGCCAACGGCATCGCACGCCGGGCAGGGGCCGGTTGTGTCACAGGCGCGGCTACCTCGCCCGCCGGCGTTTTATAGCTCGCGGATTGCGAGCTCTGGCCGACCGGCGTAGCAATCGGGACGATGGGGCCGTTGTACGTCGGCACCCCCGAGCTGCCTCCGCTGCCGAACTCAGGGGCGGCACCGACCTCCGCGTCATCCTCGTTCACGGCCGCCTCGGTCCCCGTATACGGCCCCAGCTCCGCCAACTTCACGAGGTCGGCTCGGAACTCCATCGCAGTCTGGTATCGTTGGTCACGGTCGCGCGCGATCGCGCGCATGATGAGGGTATCCCACCCTGACTCGCGGAGCTTAGGCCGGAAGTACGACGGCAGCAGCGGCCGCCGGCCGGTCTGGTGTGCCGCCATCGCGCTGGGGAAATCTCGGATGGTCGGCCACGGGTGCCTCATCGTGAGGCACTTGTAGGCCACGATTCCCAGCGCAAACAGGTCACTGCGCGAGTCAGTGCCCTTGAGCTTGTTGCCGGTGTAGGCGAATGCCTCCGGCGACATGTAGCTAATGGTGCCGAGGTTGGTGCCATCCTCGGTCAAATCGGCACCGGGACGATGCGCGATACCGAAGTCGATCAACTTGAGCGCTGGGACGCCACCGGGAAGCGGGAAGACCAACAAGTTGGCCAACTTGATGTCACGATGCCAGGCCCCTGGCACCGCATGAAGCGCTCCGAGCCCAGCACAAGCCTGCATCAGGTATTCGCGCAACAGTCCTAGGTCTAGATACTGTTTTGGGGCGTCCGGGTTCTCACGGTTGCGGACATGAATGGCCTCGATCACGTCCTCAAGGCTCTCAGCGCCGTGGATAAACTCCATGACGAAGTAGTCTTGCCCGTTATCGTGGCGGCCCCGGTCGTGGATCGTGATGATGTTGGGATGCGGGAGACTTGCCGGCAGCATCGCCTCGTCCGCGAAGCGTTTTTCCAACTGCTCACCGTGTTGTGAAGCTCGCGCCCTCTCCCTCATGAACTTGATGGCCACGTCACGATTGAGTCGCAGGTCCCGCGCTCGATAGACCCGACCCATCCCCCCCGCACCCAGTTGCACACCCAGCTCGTAGCGACCGCCGACGATTGTGTCAGCCTGAATCACCGAGGAGGTGACTTCGGACAAGATGTCGCGCGCACTGTCTACGCTGCCGCCCGGTCCTCTGAGCGGCACGGTCACATGGGGATGTGGTGATTTGCTCTCGGTCACGGCGTAGCACCCCTCGTGCGCGGTTCATATGGGACAATGCCGCAGCAATCAGGGTACCGCGCACAGCCCCAGAATCTTCCTGTCTCGGTTTTGCGTAACAATAGCCGACCGCCACACTTCGGGCATGGCTTTTTGTGCACCCTCGGCGGTGGCGATTGCCCACTCCATCCGCACTTTTCACAGGCACACTGGTAGTACGTCTTCTTCTTGCCGTCCCTGACATACTCGCGCTCGGCTACCTGGCCGCCGCATTTCGGGCATGGCTGCGGTTTGATCGGTTGTCGCCATCACAGCGGCGTTATCTGCGCGCCATGGCAGCCCTTGGCCCAGGCCCACACC
>JAKLEG010000376.1 GCA_022703175.1 Myxococcota bacterium
TCGCCTTCAGGAACGGTGGGCAACAGCACCTTCAGCTTGGCGATCGCCTCATCGCGCTTCTCATCAGCCCGCACATCCAGGTCGCTTTCGCCAGGGCGTTGAGCCCAGGTGAAACTCGCCGGTGACTTGCGTTCCTCGGCCTCAGCTTGGGCTTCCTCGGCGTCGTCGTTCTTGTCGCTCGCTTTGCCGTCGGCCTTCGCCTTCTTGACCTTTTTCGCCTTCTTACCCGCGGCGACTGCAGTGGGGGCATCGAGAACAAAGGTGACGCCACCAATGGACAGCACCATCCCGACGCTCAACACGAGTTCTTTCAACATCATGGCCTCACTACCTCTCCTGCGGTGCGTGCGCATGCAGGACCCTGCGCGTGCAATTGCTATTTAGAAGCACTCGCTTTGCAGCGCGTGTTGGATGTAGCCCAACTCATCCTTCCAGTACTCGCGATCAAAGCTCCAGTGCTGCCATTGGTCGTTAGGAATTTCGGGACGCGGCAGCCGCGCGCGGCGGCCTTTCAGAATCTCTTTGCCTTGCTCCAACCAGTTGCGTTCGGCATCGGCCACTTCGAAGTCCAGGATGTTCACCTGGCTCTGGAAGTTCTGCAGCGCAGCATCGAGCTCCTTCAAACGAGCGCGGGCCAAAAGCCCGGCCGCCCGCTCACCCACGCCGCGTTCCTTGTCGATGATGAGCTTCAGGTCCTCGCCAAAGCGGCTGCCGGCCCACACCTTGATTTGGTCGATCTGTTCGCGCTCCCACGCCATGTGCGTCAACACATAGTGGAAGTCCTTGAAGCGCTGCTGCCGGCGCACTTCGCGCGCCAGTTCCACCGAAAACCGGCCGTTGCCGCCTTCAATGACATCCCGGTAAAAATCCACCGGCTCGCGATTCTCGGCGACATACCCCTTCAGTTGCTGCAGCATCGGGTCATACACTTTTTTAAAGCTTGCCACCGAGCGGCGCACGCGATCCCATTGGCAGTTGGCGAAATAGGCGGTGCCTTGAATAACGTAGGCCTCGGGCACATGGCGCTTGGCAAAATACGGCGAGGTCACGCTTTGCAGTTCACCCAGCGCCGGACCGTACTTCTCTTGGCGGAAAAAGGCCCAGGCATTTTCATACATCGCCGAGAACCATTCGTCGCTGAAGCGCGGTACCTGGCGATAGAAATCGTTGGCCGCCTCGAAATGCCCCTGGCCATACGCCGTGCGGGCCGCCGCCAACAACGTCAGGTTGCGGACGTGCTTCTGTTCCTCGACCGCAGTGTCCACGTCGATCGCTGTGAGAATGGCCTTGAAATGCCCCATGGCGCCTTCGGCGTCATTGTTGCGGATCGCCAGAATACCGAGCAAATACCGGGCCTTGGGATACAACGGGCTTTCCGGTGGCACGAATTCCAGAAACGCGCGGGCATCTTGGTTGCGTCGCGTACGAAACGAGACCTCGCCGACCAAGTAGTTGATTTGCGCAATCTTGTCGGGATCCAGTTGGGCAAACCCTTCGGGGTCGAGCTTCTCGTTGATCAGCGTGGGAACCCAGAGCGGGTCGTGCAGCTCTTTCTGCACCTGCAACAGGCCTTCGACCGCGTTCAGGTAGTAACGATTGGCGCGGCCGGCATCGAGAAGATCCTTGTAATAGAACAAAGCCGGCACCGCGAAACCGTCCTTGCGCAGCGTCTCGGCCAAGTAGATTTCGGCCTGGTCGCGATTGTCTGGATTCGCGTCGTTTTGCAGCACGTCATAAAACGCCACGGCCGCTTCTTTGTAGTCTTGCTGCTTGTAAAGCTTGAGCGCTTCGTCGATCGACTGGCCAAAGGCCAACTGAGCGACGAACGTCTGCGCGACAAGAGCGAGCATCGAGGTGCGGAGGATGATGTTCATGAGGGTCTCCTTCACTACAGCAGCACCGACAAGCCGAGCATGAAGAGCACGTTGCTTCGGGTGTCGGTTGAGACAAGACCGGCATCGGCCGCACGATCCGAGTAGACCAGGTCGCGGATTTCGAGCCGCAGACCGAGCATGTCACTAAAGAAGAAGCGCGCACCGCCACCCAACTGCCCCGCCAACTTCCATTGGTCGTTGGAATCTAGAGGCGTACGCATCCCGCGACCGGTGGAAGGATCGGTCTCAGAGGAGCACTCTTCCTCCTTCTTGGCGATACAGGTCTCTTTGGTGCCGGCCACACCGAAGCCCGCCGTCACGTAGAAATCGTAGTCGACCAGCAGGCCATACAGATCCACTTTGCCGTACAGCGCCGAGAACTGCATGTCGGCGCCACCAAAGTAAGACAGCTGTTTCAGATCAACCACTTCGGGCGTGAGCGACTCTTGGTTGTAAACTTCGTCGACCAAAGCTGAGTAAAAACCAATGGTCGCGCCGGGGATCGATGACACCAGCTCAATGCCAAAGTTCTCGCGCACGTGGTACACCGCCGCCACCGCCGGGCCGAAATGCCCCACGAACTTGTTGTTCAGCGAAGTGAAAAAGATCGGCGTCAACTCGAACTTACCGCTCTTCGAATAAGCACGGCGCTGCACCACGTAGATCGACTCGTCCACCGCCTTCTTTTTGGCGCCCGTGTCCGCGGCGGGTTGAGCCTTGACCGGCTCAGCCGCAAGCGCCATGGGCTCAGCGACGGGTGACGTCTCTTGCGCAAGCGCCGAGGCCGACCCGCACAACAATCCACCAACGATCAGTAAGAGATGGGTCCGCATGGTTACACCTTAAAAGACGATGAAGCCGACGCCGGCCTGCACAAACCAGTACTGCGCCAAATACGACTGCTCGCCGTAGACGAACTTGAAGGTCTCCGGCCAAAGGTAGCCGCGGGCCTCACCGTGCACTGTGAGCCAGTCCAGCACGAAGACCTCGATGCCAGCCCCCAGGGTCGCATGCACTTTGGGGTCGCCAAACAGCCCCCCCTCACCCAAGCCGCCGCCCGCAAGCGTGTAGTCCGAAGGAGACTGCGGGTTGTCGGCCACGGTCGCTGTTACCGCCCGACGGCCGTTCATGCCGACGCCGCCCATGAGGTACAGCTGCATGTTTACATCCAGCTCGGAGACTACATTCACCTTGCCGTACAGCGGTCGCCAGATTGCCAAAAAGTCAGCCACGCCCGTGATTTGCATATAGTCAGGCACGTTCGGGTTGACGTTCTGGGTGGCCGCGGTCTTGTCGTTCATGTACTTCGTAACTTTGTTGCCGATAATGCCGCCCTCGTCGGTCACGATGCTGGTCAGCTGGCCGTGCATGTAACCAAACGACAGGGCGACGCCCAACGTGTCCAACACCGCATACTCAAACTGCAGGTGCAAACCTTTGTGGGCGGTGTACTTGTCGATCACGCTCTGGGAGTAGACCAGCGACAGCTCGCCGCGCCCACGCGTCGGGTTCACCACGTCCAAAATAAGCGGTGACTCCGCAAAATCCGCGTCATTAAAAGGATCGCTCTTATACTCGGGTGCCGCTTGCACGACACTCGCCGACAACGACACGACCACCAAAGCCAAAGCGTATTGCACGCGTCCTCCTCGGGGCTTACGGCAAGACCCCTGCCGCTTATTCCATCGTCCCCGTTACAAATAGCCCACCTGCCTCAGTTTTTTTGCAGCGCTAAGCCATTTGAAGCGCCCTGTCCTAGCACAGGGTTAAGCGCCGGAGCAAATGTGATCCCCATCACAAAAGTGCAGTTTTTTTGAGCAACGACGGCCACCTGGAGGCCTTGGCGACGCAATGCGTCATTCAACCAACTACCACCAGAGCTGCACGGTAGCGCCATACAGGGGTGCCCCTTGCACCCACAACCGCTCCTGCGTCGCAGTGCCCACCACCACGCTGTCGTTGGTAAGGATCGCGACGCGAGCCTGGCGACGGCTAACGCCAATGTCAGTGCGGCTGCAAGTCACTCCCCCACCGACACACACCAACAGCAGCCCGATTACCCACCGCGGGCGAAGCGGCGCACGCCAAACCAACAGCAACACACCTACGACGAGCACAACGAGCCACCCCGCCAGAAACGTCAGAGGCCTGGTCATCAACCCTCCCGTAGCTGACGCGAGTTCTGTCTGACGCACCCGCAAGCTCACGAGGAAATGACTGTCCATGCCGAGAGTCAAAGGCTGCGGCAGCCCGGTGAAGAGGGCCGAGCCCTCCTCAGGGTTGACCTGCGTTGCAACTCCAAGCGGCGTACTACCAGGATCCACAAGACCGTCGCTGTCAGCGTCCCTATAGAGAGCCAACTCAGCCTCTTTCAAGCCGGCACTCCCGCTGAGCCCAAGAAGAGCCAATGACAGCCCCGTCAGGGTCCCTCCCACGGACTCGGTCTGCAGCCGGAACTGCAACACCACCCGCTCGGTGTCATCTGGAAGCTCCACGTCGACAGGGCTGTGTGCGCCCAACGACAAATGCAGATAGCCGTAGATGCAATCGACATCGGCGCCACACGGCCCGTCGGTGCCGCAGCGCGCGGGTTGATGCCAACAGTAATGCGCGTCTGTGCACTCATCGTAAGAACAATCATTGTCATCGTCACAATCGGCGTGGCTGGTGCAGCAATAGGGAAGCGTCTCAAGCAGGCAGGTACCAGTGCCAACCTCGCACCGACCGGCGGTACACGGATTGGTATCCGCACAGTCGGCATCGATTACGCAACACTGGCCGGGCGTCGCGTATTGGCACTGCCCCGCGCCCACGTTGCAACTCCCGAGAATACAGGCGCTACCGGTGAGGCAATCGCTATCTACGGCACAACAGCCGCTGCGCACCGAAGCCTGACACGCCCCGGCGGTGGGACTGCAACTCACAACTTCACAAACATGGGTCGGCTTTGGGCAGACAACGTCGACATTCAAGTCTTCATCGAGAAAGCCATCACAATCGTCATCCACACCGTCGCAGGTAAGATCGGTGACGGAAAGCGGCGCCCCAGGGACACACGCCGACACAACTCCGTCGACGCATCGCGAGGGCGTGTTGGTGCTGCGGCAATGGCCGACGCCGCAGCTGGCATCGACCGAAAAATCTTCGTCGGTATTGCCATCGCAGTCGCCGTCCAGATTGTCACACGTCACGTCGCTGGCCTCGCTCGCAGCACCAGGAAGACACGCGGTGAAGCTGCCGGCATTGCAGCGCGATGGCACGTTGTTCCCGCGACACACCCCCATCCCGCAGGTGGCGTCCACGATAAAATCTTCATCGGCGACACCGTCACAATCGCCGTCGACACCGTCACAGGTAGTATCAAGGAGCTCGGTGGGACTGCCGGGCGCACATGCCACTTCCACGCCTTCGGCGCAGCTAGACCAGATAGCAGATAACGCGCAGACGCCGACGCCACACCCCAGGCTCACATAATCTTCGTTGGCGGAGCCGTCGCAATCATCATCCACCAGGTCGCAGGTGACATCGTTGATCGCGGGGGTTCCAGGCGTGCAGGGGTCAATCACCGTACCAGCCACACAGACTTCCACGCTGGTGCGGCCACACCCCCCCGTGCCACAGGTGGTCACGTTGCCAACAAAGCCATCATCGGCCCGGCCATCGCAGTTGTCGTCGATGTTGTCGCAGGTGCTGTCGGAGGCCGTGCAGGCCGCCGGATTGAGGGCGACCAGGAATGCATCCTGGCCGCCCGAAAGGGCCGGCGCAAAACCGCCTGGAGTCACGAGATCCGGCGAGTCGGTGTAACCCGTGATGTAACTCCAGCCGTTGGCGACTGCGATGTGACTGCCTTCGTCTCGCCCCGAGCCACCAAGATAGGTAGAAAAGACGGGTGCCGTGCCTTCCATCGGCATCGCGGTGACGAAACAGTCACTGGTCCCCGAAAGCGTCGTTCGCAGGGCGCTCGCGGTAGGAAAATCGGTGCTGTAGGTCATGCCTGTCAGCCACAACATTCCGCTCGGC
>JAKLEG010000377.1 GCA_022703175.1 Myxococcota bacterium
AGGGTGTGCCCATTCCCACCACGGCCAGGGCGATTAGCACCACACCGGTTGTCACCGCAAACGCGACCGTGCGCATTCGTTTGGGTGCCGGTGCTGCGGCGACTGGCAGAGCAGGAGCCGCAGGCATCGCTGCGGTGGCTTCGTTGGCAAGTGGAGTCGGCGACGCGCCTGGAATAGCCATTGGGCCGGCGTCAGCCAACTCCAACGTCTCCATCAAGCGTGGGGCTTCGTCGCCTGGACCCGGTGCTCCCGCAACCTCACTCGTGGGGATAGACTCCAACGACAGGCCCTCGGTGGCGGTGGGCACACCTTCAGCGGGCGGCGTGGGTGGCAGCGACATCGTGGGCGCGGGCGCCTCAGACTCCCCCAAGCCGAGGTCAGCAGGATCGACCGCGACCGGCAGATCTTCGAGCACCGGCGTTGGCAAGTCATCGGCGGCTTCCATCTCGGAAGCATCTGGTACGTCTAGAGCCGGCAAATCGTCGTAGGGGCGCGTGGGTCGCCCAGTGAGGGGCGGTTCAACAGGCGTCGGCAGATCCTCGATCACACGCTTGGGTGGCACAGGGGGCGGCGTGGTCTCGGGAACATTGGCAAGAAAGGCCGGGGTCGGCGACGTAGGCCGTTCCGTGCGCTCGGGTGCAGGCGGCGGCAACACAACTGGGGCCGGCAGATCGGGCAGCGACGCCGGCGTGAATTCCACTGCCTCGGCTGGCGCTGGCAAATCGGGCAGCGCAAAGGAAATCTCAGATGGTGTGGCTGGCGCCGGAGGCGAGGCAACTTCGACGGGCGCCTCGGCAATGTCAGCGTCGTCCACCAACGTGGCATCGGCTTCCAGGGGTTGAGCGTCCAGCGCTAACGGCGGCACCGACCCCTCTAACGGAATGGCCAGCTCCGCAGGCGTGGGAGCGCTACCAGCCAGCGGTATTGCAGCTGACGGTACGGGGTCTGGCTCGCCCAGATCCAACCCAGGCAGCTCGAACTCGGGTACCACGGGTGCAGGCGACGGCACGCTCGCAGGCATCGTGGGGGGCATGCTTGACACAAGCGGGATGGCATTTGAGATCGACGGCAGGGATGGCACGAACGGCGGCGCGAGCGGAGCCAGCGGCGAACTTCCGCCCAGCGGAATGGCAACGCCGACCGGCGCGTTTGCTGGCGTCGTCACGGGCGTGGGCACACTACCGGCAAGCGGTATCGCCGAGGGGGGGGGCGGTGGCCAAGCCACAGGCTTGGGAGTGGGGGACACTTGGGCGGGGGCGCTACCGGCCAACGGAATGGCAGCAGGCGCAACGGGTGGGAATGCCGTCGGTAGCTCGGCCGGCGTCGTTGGATCGGGAATCTTCACGCGCTCGCCGCAGGTCTTGCAGCGGATAAAGCCACCGCCGTTCGGGACCTTGGTTTCGTCGATTTTGTACTGTGTGTTGCAGGAGGCGCAGGTAACGTTCATCCCAACAACCCTCGCGAAGCCTCGAACCGGCGCTTCAGCGTTAGATACTTACGATACTGCCCAGACAGGCTCTCTTGCTGTAGCTCCATCTCGCGCGGCTCGATCTGCAGCGCCTTCAGCAAGCGCTTCAGCGCCTGTTCTTTGTCCCGCTCAGCATTCGGCGCGCTATCGATCTGAGCGTCGGTGGGCTCGTAACGGCGCTTCAGGTCCAGGTAGGTCGAAAAGTCGTCCAGCACCGCTGGGCCAGCAATCAGAATGTCGGCGCCGTGGGCACGAATGCAGCCGGCGCGAGTCATCACCTCGAACACGCGGCTGATCTCGTTGGGAGGCAGTCCCGCCTGCGCCGCCACGCCAATATGCACCGCCGAGGCCGGCACTCGCACCCACGCGTCCTCGGGTTTTCCTTTGGGTAACAACCAGCGCAGCACCTCCAGCGCGCGCCCCACGCCGGAGTCGACCAGCACGTTATGCAGACGCGAGTCGAGCTCACGCACCCGCGCGGCTAGCTTCCGCATCATGCGCACCGCGATTTCGATGTTGGCTCGGATCATCGTCTCGAAGGTTTCGGCGTCCACCTCTACGAGCTCGACGTCGTCCAGCGCTTGGGCGTTGGCGGAACGGGGCAGGTTTTCGAGGAGCGCCATTTCGCCGAAGAACTCGCCCGGCCCGAGCACAGCCAGCACCATCTCGTTGTCGCCAATCTTGCGGTAGATGCGCACGCGGCCCCGACGGATCACGTACATCCGACTGCCCGGATCGTTCTCCTCAAACAGCACGGTGCCGGCCGGATATTGCTGCGTGAAGGTTGTCCCTGCGTCAGGTTTGCTGGTCATGCCGTCTCTCCGTTGCGCATAGCACCGCTTTCAAGGCGAAATAAAGCATCAGGCAGTCCTGTAGAGGGAGAATAGGACCTCCCCCAAGGTGTTACACAACGCGTGAAAGGTCACCGCCCCCACCACGCTGCCGGTGCGATTGCGTTGCCAGGCAAACACCAGTGCCGGAAAAAAAGGTCCTAATCTCAAGGGGTTCCATTCTCCCAGCACGTGTCCCGCGGCAAACAACAGGGCCGCCAGCAACGCCGCCTTGCCGATCGGCACGCCAAAGACGTGCCGCGTGGGCCGCCACCAAACCTCCAGATGGGGCTGCAAATAGCCGCGATAGAAGGTTTCTTCGGGCAAGGCGACGCCCAAAAGATGGGTGGCGAGCACCTGGAGCAACCAACCGGCACTGCCAAGCCAGCCCAGTATGCCCGCCGGCATCATCGGCCCCCAAGCTCGATGCGGCAGCAACCGAGCAAGCTCAGGCAACCCGAGGCTCGTCGCCCAGACATGCGCCTCGGTCATATAGAGGTGGTGCCCCACGATGAAGGGCGGAAAGAAGAGCGCACACAACTTTAGCACCACGCCCAGATCCTGGCGCCACACCTTCAGGTGCAACCCCGCAAAATCGTAGTCTCGGCCGAAATGCTGCGCGCGTGACAACGGCAAATACAGCTGCAACAGCGCTGCGCCGGTTAACAGCACCGTGCCCAACACCGGAATGCTGCCCAATGGCTTTACGACCGTGAGAACTCCAAGCACCAACAGCGCAAGCTTCAGCGCCACGCGCGCCTCGGCCTGCGGCTCATACGGTGCCACCCCCGGCCCAGAAACGCCTGAAGGTTGAGTTGCTTGTCGTAGGTCCCGCATACCGCTCGGAGGCTAGCACGCGCCTTGGCTGTCGTCAGGGAATTTGCCAGTCGGGCGTTCGGCACCGCAGCGTTTAACACGGGCCCATGCCAAGCAGTGCTCGACATGGGCCTCGCCTGTCATCACAGCCTGTCTACGCAGCCTGGCTCACCTTCTCAGCGCTTTCGGCTTTGACCGGGCCACGCGATACCAGCGGCACCGGAGTCCCATCTTGGCGCTTAGCCCACACCGCAGCGCGCACGGCCTCATACAAATTTGGGTCGGCCTCCAAGAGCTGCGCGGTTTTGTCGCGCCCTTGCGCGAGCTGCTGGTCGGCCCAGGCAAACCAAGAACCACTCTTCGCCACCACCTCTAAGTCGATGGCTCGGTCGAGCAGGTCGCCCGCCGCCCAGAAACCGCGCCCGAACATCATATCCAGCTCCACCTCGGCAAAAGGTGGCGCCAGCTTGTTCTTCACCACCTTCACGCGTGTGCGATTTCCCACCGCCCGCTCACCCTCTTTGATAGCGCCCACCCGTCGCACATCTAGGCGCACTGAGGCGTAGAACTTCAAGGCGTTGCCGCCGGTGGTGGTCTCGGGATTGCCAAACACCACGCCGATCTTTTGACGCAGTTGGTTGATGAACAACAACGTGCAGCGACTCTTGTGCGCCACCGCGGTCAGCTTGCGGAGCGCTTGGCTCATCAAGCGCGCCTGCAAACCCATGTGCTGGTCGCCCATCTCGCCGTCGATTTCAGCACGAGGTACCAACGCGGCCACCGAGTCCAGCACCAACAGATCCACCGCGCCCGAGCGCACCAGCGTTTCGCAAATCTCCAGCGCCTGCTCACCCGAATCGGGTTGTGATAGCAGCAAGTTCTCCGGCTGCACCCCCAACGCCCGCGCATAGTTCAGGTCGAGCGCATGCTCGGCATCAATGAAGGCAGCAACGCCACCTGCTTTGTGCACCTCGGCAATAGCATGCAGTGCCAACGTGGTCTTGCCCGACGACTCGGGCCCAAACACCTCCACGATGCGTCCGCGCGGATAGCCGCCCGTGCCCAACGCGATGTCGATGCCGACGCTCCCCGACGGAATCACCGCAATCGGCTCGATCGCCTCCTGCTCACCCAACCGCATGATGGCTCCCGCGCCGAACTGCTTCTCAATCGTCGCGATCGCCTCTTTGATAATACGCAACTTGTCGTTGGTCATGCTGGATGCCGATTCTTTAGCCTTGCTCATCGAAGATCTCCTCATTTTTATGGTTGTGGCAACGTGCCGACGCGCGGAGTCAAAGCAAGGTCGATGCCAAACGTGCGCCCCCCTACAGGCCCCCCCAAACGGACACTTTTGTGTCAATTTGCGACACCGTTTTGGACACCTTGAGCGAATCACCCCAGTCGAGGTCCGGATTCTGGGCTTGGTTGCCTCACAGGCGCCGCTGCGCTACGGTCAACCGACTTTAGGCAGCGTTGCTGCAACTCGATTTTGGCAACGCGGGAGTGACGGAGTGTGCAAGTGCTGCGCTTGATTGGTTTGTTTTTGGCGGTCATGGCCCTTGCGGCCTGTGGCTCCGAGATGATTGTGCAAAAGCTCACCGAACGCGACGCCAACGAAATCCTGGAACTGTTGGATGACGCCAATGTCGCCGCCCACAAGGGTATGGTCGACACAGGCCGTGAGGTCTATTTCAACATCAGCGTGCCCGCCAACCAACGCATCAAGGCGATCAAGACGCTCAACAGGTACAACCTGCCGCGCCCGAAAGATAAAGGTTACAATGAGGTTTTCGGCGCCGAGTCGGGGGGGCTTATCCCCACCAACACCGAAGAGCGCGCCAAGATGCTGCAGGCCATTGAGGGCGAAATCCAAGGAGCCCTGAAGCTCGTCAACGGCGTGCTCGATGCTCAGGTGAACGTGGTTATCCCGGAAGACGATGCGCTCAAGAGCAGCCGTGACATCCAAGCGCTACCCACCGCTAGCGTGACCATCAAGTATTTGCCGACGCCCACAGGCTCCAAGCCGCTCTCTGAGCCGCAGGTGCAAGCCATCGTGGCGGCAGCTGTCGAGCGTCTCACCCCCGATCGCGTGGTGGTGGTGATGACGCCGGGTGGACATGCCACCGGGAGCGATGACGTCAAAGCAGTCACGGCGGGTCCCATCTCCTCCAAGCAGCTCTTGGTTTTGGGCGCCATCGTCGGCTTCATCGTGCTCATCTTGGGTATCGGCCTGATCTACCAAAACGCCCGCCTGCGTAACGTGCGCGGCCGCTTCATCCGCCTACAAAACGAAATTGCTAAAGCCAAACGCAAGCCGGGCGAGAGCGGCATCAGCGCCATCCCCCAACCGCCGGGTGCGCCGGGCGCCTAGCGCATGCATCCATTCTTCAAGCCTCTAGACGAACGAGAGGCGATGCTGCTGCTCACCACGCTCACCGTGGGTGGCAGCGCCGAGGTCACGATCTTCGACGGCTTGCCGCCGGAGTCGCGTGCGCGGGTGCAAGAAAAGGCCCAGGCGCTGTTGCAAATCCCCAGTGAAAAACGTGTGCCGTTCATGGTGCACGAAATCAAACAAGCGCTGTCGTTCAAGGGTTTGCGCGGTGTCGAGCGCGTGGACCCCTCGTGGATTTTGCAAGCGATGAAGGGGGAGAGCGCCCGTGTGGTGGCCGTCATCCTCATCAGCCTGCCGACCCCCACCGTGCGTTCCATTTTGAAGCGGCTGCCGCCGGGCATCCGCAACAAATTGCCCGCCAAAGAAGAAATTAAGAATGT
>JAKLEG010000378.1 GCA_022703175.1 Myxococcota bacterium
AGGACATAACTACAGTTGTAGACTCGCTTTGGGCAACGGCAGGTGGGCTTTGTGGCTCCTACGCGCGGCTGGGGTCACGGTTAAACCTGAAAACTTGGCAGCTTTTGCTGACGCGTTTGACACCGCAGTCCGAAGCCAACTAGGCAATCCACCGTTCGTGGCCACCCTTGCCCCCGATGCCGAAATCGACGCCGATCATTTAAGCATGGAAATGCTAGGCGAAATTGAAAGGTTGGCACCGTTTGGCCAGGCCAACCCGGAGCCGTTGCTGGTGGCCCGCAACTTGCGTGTACGCGACAAGCGCCTGGTAGGCGAGCGCCACCTGAAACTGCGCTTGGCCGAGCGGGGCATTGATGCCATTGCCTTTGGCTTGGGCGAGCTGGCCCACAACCTCCCCGACACCGTCGATGTGGCCTTCCACCTCACCCGCAATCGCTACAACGGTACCGAGACCCTGCAACTCAAAATCGAAGACATCCGACGATCTGATTAAAGATGCGTCTTTGCTGCATCGCACAAATAATTATTGATTTTGCTCGACGCAGCGCGGCTTGACTTCGACTGCAACAACAAGCAAGTTGCGGCTCGTTTGACTCGACCGTTGCGTTTTTACATCACGCCCGGCGAGCTTTTGCTGCGTCGCACCAAGTGTCGCTGACCAGCACCTGGGACCAAACCATGTTGGATTTGCACGGAAAACGGGCCGTCGTCTTTGGCGTTGCGAGTGAAGAGTCAATCGCTTGGGCCGTGGCGAAGACGCTGCACGCCGCGGGTGCCACCATTTCATTGGGCTACCAGCAGCGCTTCAAGAGCCGAATTCTGCAGTTGCAGCGTCAAGGTGAGATACCGATCGAGTTTTGCGAGCGCTGTGATGTCGCTTCGCCGCAAGAGATGGAGAGCTTCTTCGCCGGGTTGCCCGGGCCCGTGGATACGTTGGTGCACTCCATTGCCTATGCACCACCTGAGACTTTTGCCAAAAGTGTAAGCGAAATCAGTGAGTTGGAGTTTATCACCGCACTGACGACCTCGGCCTATTCGCTGTTGCCACTCAGCCGGCTGGCGATTCCGCGGATGGCTCGGGGCGGCAGTATCATGACGATGAGTTACCTGGGCGGCCAGCGGGTGGTGGCCAACTACAAGCTGATGGGAATCGCCAAGGCCGCGCTGGAGGCCGTGGTGCGTGAACTGGCGGCCGAGGTGGGTCCAGCTGAGGTGCGCGTCAATGCCATTAGCGCGGGCCCCGTGAAAACCCTGGCAGCCTCGCAGATCCCTGGGTTTAGCGACATGTTGAGAGTGTACGAGGCGGTAACTCCGATGCGCCGCTGCATCACCCAAACGGATGTTGCCAACCTGGCAGCGTTCCTCGCCTCCGACCTGAGCCGAAATATCACTGCACAAACCTTGTTCGTGGACGCCGGTTACTCGGCGCTGGCGATGGCTGAGCTACCGCTTACGGCCCAAGCGCAGCGCCCCGAGTTGGCCGCCTAAAAATCCAACGAATGCGCTGACGATTGCGTCGCCGCCACACAGGCGGTAATTTGGCCCGGTATCCAATAGGAGAGGAACCATGGGCGACGGCGCAATTTCAAAAACACAGGGACCTCCGCCACCCGCGACGCTGGCTACGGCCAAGGACGTATTGGACAGCGCCTTGCGCGTAGGCTTAGCAATGTCGCCCCGTGCGCTGGCTGAGAAGGCCCTCGCAGAGGCCCAACAGCCCCCGCCCACAAACCTCACGCAGTCACCCATCGCCAACACTGTGGCAAAAACCCTGGCCCCCACGCCCCCGACCCAAGGGACCAACAGGCCGGAATCATTCCCATTTTCGGCAGGCGCCAACGGTCAATTGAGCCCTGTCGGGGACTTCAAGCGCTTTTTGGCGCTGCCCGACCCCACCGAAAAGACCCTCGCGAGCAGCCGACCGATGCTGTTCGACTATATGCACACCGGCCAGTTCGGCGAGTTCGCCGGCGACCAAGGGGTAGCAATCCGCTACATAGTTTTTGCACCGCCGCCGGGCGTGCCCATCAAAGGTGTCATCAACCTGGTACAAGGCACGCGCGAATCGATGGCGAAGTACGCAGAGTTTCTCTTCAACCTGCGCGACTTGCGGGCCCAAGGCTACGTCATCGCGACCATGGACCATCGTGGCCAGGGCTTCTCTGGCAAGGAGTTTCCTGACCGCCTCCATATCGAGAACCGCCAACAGCTCATCGACGACGAAATCAAGTTCCGCGAGATTCTCGTCCAGCACTTCGGCGCCCAGGTACCTTACACGGCCATTGGCCACTCGCTAGGGGCCGCGGTGGCCGCCCGCGAGGTAGAACAGCACCCCGATCACTACCGCTCGTTAATTCTGCTGGCACCGATGCTGAACATGCAAACCGGGCATACCGACACCGTTGAGAAACTAGCGGCCGTCGCATTCGAGGCTGATCACCTATTGACGCACCTACAAACCGACGTGCTGGGCCAGGCGTCTGCCCACGAGCGTGCACCGGGCGAAACCGCGTACAACCCGGCGCTGCCCTTTGATGGCAATGGCCGCACGCACTCGCGAGCCCGCTTTGCGTTTGCCGAACAAACCTATCGCGATTTCCCGGACACCCAGATCGACGGCATCACCCGCCAGTGGTTCGCCGAAGGCGTAAAGCTGGGGCGCGAGGTGCAAACGCAGCAGGCGAGCAACTTGAGCCTCGCGCATACACATATTCTGTTAGCCAAAGAGGACAGCTACGTAGAGAACCACAACACCGTGCAGTTGGCAGACCGTCTGGAGCTGCGTCGGACATACTGGCCCAGCAAACACGAGCTGCTGCATGCCCCCGACGACGTACGCACGCACGTGATGAACTACCTACGCCAGGTGATCACGGGCCAGCTGTAGCCAGTAGGCTACGGCAATACCCGCGCCAAATAGAAATCAAAATCGGGCAACTTGGGGCGGTACTCCTGCTCCAGAAGCGGCGACGAAATCAAAAAGTCCGCGGTGGAACGGTTGCAGGCGATCGGCACATTGTAGACCACGGCGATTCGCAACAGAGCCTTAACGTCCACATCGTGCGGTTGTGGTTCCAACGGATCCCAGAAGAACACCACGACATCGATCTTACTCTCGGTGATGAGCGCCCCCAGTTGCTGGTCGCCGCCCAACGGTCCCGATTTTAGGCGCGTGAGGTTGAGTGCGCTTGGCTTAAGCCCTTGTTCAACCAAACGCTGTTGCAGCGCCTCTTCGACCAAGCGACCGGTGGTGCCCGTGCAGACCAAGCGATGATTCAGAAGCACATCGGCATTCCACTGCACCCATTCCAACAGATCCTTCTTGCGATGGTCGTGCGCCACGAGCGCCACACGTTTGGAAACCACCGCTGCAGGTTGCGCTTCGTACCCCGGTGAAACATTCGACATCCAAAACCTCCACGCGGCACGCGAGAGAGTTTTTCGCTTAACAGAAGTGGGGCGGCGTTGTCGCGCCGGGACGCGTCATGGTTGCTCGCGAACGGCCGGGTCACTATCGGCAACCCCTCGGAAAATCTGGCGATAACAGCTTGAGTTCCCGCGCAACTGAGCCCAAGACCCTAGAGGAGTGTGTGCCATGAAGCGATGGATTGGGATCCTGGTTGTACTGAGTGTGGCATGCAGCAATGGCACAGAATCGAACGGCAGCCCCAGCTCGGCCGACGCGACCAGTGCAGGCGACACCCTTCCAGAGGGCGACCAGAACGGCGAAGACCCTCGTTGTGCGGCGTGCGCGGCGATTAGCGGCTCTCACTGCGACCTAAGTCTTCCCGAAAATCCGTGCCGCTGCCCCAGTGGCAGTCACCAGACATCGGCGGCATGCGTGCCAGATACCAACTGCCAACCGCAAAGCTGCAACGCTCACGGTAGCTGCACCGACGCCACGGGCGCAGTGCAGTGCAGTTGCGACCGCGGGTTTGCCGGAGATTTCTGCGAGCGCTGTGCCGACAACTTCCACGCCGATGGCAGCGGCGGCTGTACCGACGATCCATGCCTCCCCAACCCGTGCCTAGACCAAGAGGGCTATCGCTGCGAGCGCGACGGCACCACCGCCCGCTGTGAATGTCTCCCCGGTAGCCACGCCACCCTCACCGGCTGCGCGCTCGATCAGGTGTGCAGCGACACCTCGTGCAATCACCACGGCAACTGCAGCGATACGAGCGGCGTTTTGAGCTGTACCTGCGAGCACGGCTACTTGGGCCGCGCCTGTGAGACATGCAACACCGATGCGGGCTTCCACGATGACGGCGCGTCAGGTTGCACCGAAGACCCCTGCACCCCCAACCCGTGCATGGCTGCACACCGCCAGCTCTGCGCGGCGCAAGGTTCCGGTTACAGCTGCGCCTGCGAGGACGGCTTCCATTTAGAAGACGACAGTTGCGTGGTGAACGAAAGTTGCGGTGCCGAAAGCTGCTCAGGACATGGCGACTGTGCGATTCACGAAGGTCGACGCCAATGTACATGTGCGGCAGGTTATACCGGCGCCGCGTGTGAGAGTTGTGATCTCGCGGCCGACTATCACGACGATGGCGAGGGTAACTGTACCCAAGACCGCTGCCTGCCAAACCCATGCACAAGCCTCCATCAAAGCATCTGTGTCGCGGACCCAGGCGCGGGCTACCGCTGTGACTGCGACCCCACCTGGCATACCGATGGCATCGGCGGCTGCAGCCAAGATCCCTGCGTGCCGTTCCCGTGCGAGGCAACCCAGGCCTGCCGCGTCGCTGTCGGCGAAGCGGAGTGCTACACCCCCGACTGCAACGACCTGAACCCGTGCACCATCGACAGCCTGGTGCAGGGCATCTGCCACCATGACAACGCTGACAACGGCAGCGCGTGCACCACCGACATCTGCATCGTCGGCCAAACCTGTAACGAGGGCACGTGCCAAAACGGCACGGCCGTGATCTGCGACGACCACAACCCCTGCACCCAAGACCATTGTGAAAATCCCACCGGCTGCCTCTACACCAACGATGACACGCTGGTGCCACCCAACGATGGTTTTGCCTGCACGCTGGAGAGCTGCAGCGCCGGCATGCCGCTGCACACACCCAGCGATGCTAACTGCAGCGATGGCCAATGGTGCACCGGCGTGGAGAGTTGCCTTCCGAATCACCCAAGTGCCAACACCAACGGTTGTTATCGACACGATGTGCCTGCCGCGCCCACGACGTACGTCGGTCCGTGCCGCAACTACCAATGCAATGAGAATACCGACCAGTTCGAGCTCGTCACGCGTCCCGCGGGCGATAGCTGTAACGACACCATCGCCTGCACCACCGGCGACGTCTGCACCGAGCAAGGGGTGTGCCTCGGAACCCTCACCGGAAGCTGCAATGCCACTCCGACCTGCCAGCAAACCACCGCCTGGTCTGGAGACCTGAACATCGTAAACGCGCAGCTTCAGGGCACACTCAAAACCAACGGTGGCAGCTTGGCTAGCACCAGCAAAACCAGCACCACCGTTTACTTTTACCTCGTGGCCCACGACACCGGAGTGCGCCACAAAATCCGCGAGATTTCCTTCCGTTACAACGGCACCGTCAACTATGACCGCGAGGGCAACGACAGCTACAGCACCGTGATCCCGCCAGGCATCTACGACGTGGAATACAGTCGCGGCTACGACGAACCGAATGGCGGCTTGCCCTACACCTACCTCACCGATCCCAACGACCCCTTCCCCATGGGCAGACGCTTGCTGCAAACCAACGTCGGTATCGGCCTGGGCACCAACACCCTCAATCTGGATATCCCGAGTGCGACACTTACCGGCACGCTCATGAACAACGGTGGCAGCTTGGCTAACACCAGCAAAACCAGCACCACCGTCTACTTTTACCTCGTGGCCCACGACACCGGGGTG
>JAKLEG010000379.1 GCA_022703175.1 Myxococcota bacterium
CCGCCTAGTCCTCTCGCCTCCCGTCTCCATCGCCCACTCTCAGGGTTCTAGACTCGATGAGGTGTTCAGACCCCTGGGTTTATCTTACCCGGATCTAGAATACCTTCGACCTGGACCTAAGCTTTACGCTAGATAGCAGCCATGACCGCGGTGCTTCGCAATAACGCTGCCCTGACACGCAACCTGGGTGGCGTACGCCTGGGCGGTGGCGGCGGCAGCGGCAAAACCTTGGGCCTGCGCAAAGGCGAAAAGGTCAAACGCAAGCTCGACATCCCCGAGGATCCAGCTGCCGAGTTGATGCCGGCCGCGGAGTTCTTGGGGCACGAAACCGATTTTGCCGCGATCACAGAACAATTCCCCGATAGTCCATTTGACCCGGCACGTCGCAAGGTGCTCGGCCGCCTGATGGGCATGTTCGCCATGGATTACCAAGGGGCCGGCCCCGAGGAGCGCCGCTTTTTACGCCGCTTGCTAGCCGCCCCAAATGCCCGCGAAGGCTACGTGGCTAACCGCGCGCTGCACCTTTGTGCTGCCGCCCACATCTTGCGCCGCACGCTTGCCATCGGCGTCGCCGAATCCCGCTTCGCCACCCGTCCAACCCACGGCTTTTTGGGCGCAGTCCAAGCCCGCATGGCGGTCACGACGCTGCGACTCTTGGGTCCGGCAAGCCGGGAACAAGTGTGGAACCTGCTGACCTTGTGCGGTACCGACAGTCACGGCCAGATGATGCCCACTGCCGATCGTGTGCTAGAGCGAGCATTGGTGCTCAAGGCGATGGCGGCACGCCGTCATCAACTTGGCCCCTGGAGCGTGCACGGACCGCGCGCCCTCTCACAGTTGACCGCGTTTGCCACCGAAATTCGCGGCCTACGCCGCGAGCTGTTGGCGGTTCGCACGACGCTGTTTCCCGGTGATCCGTCACGTCGCGCCGCTTGCCTCGCCACCCTGACCAACCCGGTGGCGCGCGCTGCGGCCCTTGCTCGCGCTGAGTTAGATCCGATCTACGCATGGCACGAGCACGGCCGCAACCGTCAAGATCTAACGGTCACCCAGACGGCGGCCAAACCGCGCGAGCGCCTGGCCGAGCTTGAGGAGCTACCGGCGCTCGATCGCAGTCCCCTCTTGGATCGCCCGCGCCTGCACCAAGCCTTGGCCGAAGCTCGCACACGTACACCCGCACCGCTGCACCAAGATCAGCTGGATGCCCTCAGCGACTACCTGGTGGGCCGTGAGTTGGCCGAGGGGCGCCTCCTGCTGAAAAACCAGGCGATGCAACTTCTCAAGACGCAAGGCTTTGACGTGATCCGCCCCGAGTCGGTGGAGGCGATCCGGACCGACGCGCGTGGCATCTACAAGTTCGACGCCGCGCGGGCGCTGGGGGATCTGCTCTCCCGCTTTACCGGCGCCACCTATGTGCGCCGTGTCTTTTCCGATCAGATCACCGCGGGGGCCGACCCGCTAGGGCAGATCTCGCGTGCGTTGGCCAATGGCTTGTGTGTACCGATCAGCATTGCCGAATTGAGGAGCAGCTTCGCGCACGCGGTGGCCGCCGTTAGCAGCAACAACACCGCCGCTGGCCCAGGGTTTACGTTGGTGTATCCACCCCACTTGGAGCTGGTGAACCTCGCTGCCCAAGAACTGATCGCCCCGCAACTCCCCGACAGCTTAGGCCGCCGCGCCCGCGCCGACGCTTACATGGCACCTGCCGCATTGGATCTGTTGGCCGCACCCTTTGGGCTGCCATTTCCGGAGCTGGGCATCGAGGACCACCTATGACCTCGTACAGCTACCTAAGTCAAAGCTTGCTCGCCGGGGGCAGTCTGCGGGACGATCTGGCGGGCCACGCTCGCGCGGTGGCACGCCTGTTCACCAACGCGGGCATCGACCCGACGTTGGTAGAGCTGCTGGCCGAAATGTTGGCTCGCTTGGCCACCGAGCTCGGCAACGCCAAAGTAGACGCCCTGGACCTCACCGCAGCGACGGCTTTCATAGAACCGCCCGGCCCGGTCATCGAGCTGCTGCAGACCGCGGCCACCACACCGCTTGGGCGCCCACCCCTGGCTGCGCTTGCCATACATCTTGTTGATATTGCAGAAGAAATGGCCATGGAAATGTACATCGCCGAGTTACCGGCGCTGACCGCCAAATCCGACCGCACCGGCGAAGCCGCGCGCAGCGTCGGCGTAGCTCGACACTTACGCGGTTAGCAGCCAGTCAACTCGTAGAGGGCGGTGCCAACCTATGAGCGCGCCGCCGCAAGCCAAACACCAGCGCCACAAGCACACAGGCGACCACCACCACGCGCACCCCGAACCCCAGCGCCGAGCTGAACCCCGGCGCCACGCCGCCCCAAACCAACGCCATGCCCGATTCCACGAGAGGAGCCGTGAGCACCAGGAGCACGCCATCGCTAAGGCGGGTCAACCAATTCCAGTGTTGCGCTAGCCAAAATGCGCCAAGCCCTATGCCCCAAAGCACAGCCTCATAGCTCAGGTGTGCAAACACCTCAGCCACCGAGTTGGGCACGCCCCACTGCGCCAGTTGCACAGCCAGCGACACTCCCCAAGGCGCCAGCATCAGCGCGATGACGATCGCTAAGAGCCCAAACGTGAACAACCAGGCCAGGCGTTTCACGGATAGTGCACTTCTAACAACGTCAGGCCACACGGCGGCGCGGTCACGCCAGCCAGAGTGCGTTCGCGCAACGTGAGGAGCTCCAACATGTTGTCGGGGGTACGCTTGCCAATGCCCACCTCAACGAGGGTGCCGGCCAAAATCCGACACATGTGCCGACAGAAGGCATTGGCAAAGAAGACAATCTCGATGACGCTCCCCACCGGAGGTCGCAGCGTGCGCGTGATATCAATCGCATACATCGCGCGCCGTGCATGCGGCGCATCACACTCCACGCTACGAAAAGCGTTGAAGTCGTGTTCGCCAACCAAATGAGCCGCGGCCACCTGCATGGCTTCGAGGTCCAGCGTCCGCCGCAACTGCCAGGCCCTGTTCTCTTCGTGCGCCGCGCGATGAGCCGCAGTGTAGATGCGATAACGATAGCGCTTGCTCACAGAGTCGTGACGCGCATCAAACGTCAGCGGCACCTCGGTGGCTTCGTGCACCGAAATGTCGCGCGGCAATAGCGCGTTCAACCCGGGCACAAACCGCCGCGCCTCGGTGCGGCTGTGGGTCTTAAAATTGGTGGTCTGCCCAAGGGCATGCACGCCAGCGTCGGTGCGCCCGGCCACGATGAGGGTCGGCGCTTCGCCGGTCATTCGCTGAATCGCGCGGGCCAACGCCCCTTGCACGGTGGGTAGATCGGCCTGCAGCTGCCAGCCCACGTAGGCCGTGCCATCATACTCGACAATGAGCTTGAGATTGCGGATCGGCGACAGATCGGCCATGCACCGCTCGAATTATTCGAAATCGAACGACAGACCCATCGTCAGTTGGTCCGCGGACATGTTGATCTTCTTGCGGTCGCCAAAACCATCGGCCCAGCTACGTGTGTAGTCGACAAACAAGTTGGAATCGAGGAACACCGCGCCGCGCTTACCGCCGCTCGGCTCTATCCAATCCAGGTTCAACGCCAAACCTGCCGAGAGTTCGAGGCCACCGGTGGCGCCCTTGGCATCTTTGCCATTCAGCGTCGTGGTTTCACCCCCGGCCGACCACCACCAAAGGTAGTAGTTGTAGCCTGCCTTGCCATACGCAGTTAGTGGGATGGCCCATTCTTTCTTCAGCCAATCAAAGCGATAGATGACACCCACGGTGAGCGGCACCACCAAAAACGTGGTCGTGGTATTGCCATCGGCGCCGTCCCACACCGTTTGGCTGGTGCAATTCACCACCGCGCCGCTCTCGGTACACACCTTCGATTTCCCAGAGGCCTTCCAGTGCCCCACGCGCCCGTACACCCCCAACAAACCAACCTTGCTCGCGAGATACCGATCCACCTCAAGGGCAGTCATGATCGGACTGCTCTTGCCAAAATAGAGCTTGTAGTAGTCGGACTCAGTTTTGTCGGTGCCTGGCAGCGATTGATGGCCAAACTCCGGACGGTACTGCCCCAAGCGCAGCTCCAACCCCCAGGTAGCGACCGGCTCATTGCCCGCCGCGAACACCGGCAGCGCAAACGCCACCACCGAAACACACACAGCCAACATCAACGTTCGCGTCATGCCGCACCTCGCACCCGGGCGCGACGCCAGGCGTAACCCAAGGCCAATCCAACAAGCGCTATGCCCCAAAGCGAACCTTGAGCTGCTCCACAGTAGCCAGGTTCGAGAAGCCCGGTCGGATAGCACTCTGCGACATCGCACTCAGCTTGTGGCTTGGCCGTCACCACCGTGGAGGCGGGACTCTCATTATCCACATCGTCCAGCGCGTAAGCCGCTACTTGATACTCAACGCCATTGTCGGCATCAATCGTGACCTCGTTGGAGGTGTCAGTGGCGCTCGTCGTTTCACTCGCCGTCCACTCGGCGGGCAACTTGGCCGCTTCGGTGGCATCAGTGGGGAGCTTCCGGATCATCACACGGTACGAGGCGACATCATCGTCTTCGTAGGTGGAATCAGAGCTCGTGCCATCGGTGATCTTCACCGACAGCTTGCCGTCCAAGGGCGTGACAGTGGGCGACTCGGGGGGAGGCGGCGGCTTGGTATCGACGACGAACTGCACCCAGCCAAACGGATCTGCGAGCATGGTGCCGCTGGCCGTATCAATCGCATTGTTGTTGGTCAGATCGATCGCAAAACACAACCGCACGGTGGTGCCAGCGACGCCGGTTCCCGTGCAGGCACCACTCTCCCGCGCGAGCACGATGGCTTCATTAAGCGTGGGCACCGTACCGCTCGGGTTCAGGTCACTTGGAATATCCAACCAGGTAGAGCCCAGCCAAAACGTATCACTGGCATCGAGGTCGAGGGTGCCAAGCAGGCTGTCGCTTTCCAGCGTGCCGCTGCAAGCTCCCGTGCCACCCGGCCACCAGGTTACAAATTGCGGATTGTCGCCCGTCGTCGAAATGTTGGTGCGTTTGACCGTGATATCAAAGCCATCGGTGCTGGCGCAGGCAGCTTTGCCAAGCTTGGCCGGCGTCCAAGTGACCGTGAGCCCGTTCGCGACCGGGTTCTCCGTTTCGATGGTATCTGCCGCCCAAGCAATGCCCGGAAACAGCCCCAAAATGGCAGTGGCATAGCGAATCATGGCGGCACCGTACCTGCATCGAAGATTCATGGTCAAGGAAACCGTAGCTGCCTACGCACTATTCCGTTCAGGCAGGTAAACAATTGTAAAACCAGGAACAACGTGACCGGTTTAGATGAACGAGAGCCGGCAAAACAACGCTTGTCGGAACCAATATCCAAGGTGTAGCTTTATAGCGTTGCCTAATGGGATGAACTCACAAGGAGCAGTTGATGGCTGCAGTTTTGCCTACGCTTCCAGGTGCTGTACGACCGAGTTCTGAGCCACTTTCCAGCACGCCAACCTTGCGCATCGGTGATACCGGCCCCGAAGTTGCGCGTCTGGGTGCACTCCTCATCGACAAGGGTTTTCTGGCCCCAGGGACCGCGGTTACCTGCCTCGACGGCACCTTGATGGCGGCGTTGCATACCTTCAAAGAAAAGGCCGGTTACCACCGCACCAACCCGCCAGTGGACGCACAAACCTGGTGGTTGTTGCAGCCCATCACCGACAGCCGTAGCTTGCCCGAGTTGCATTTCGGCTCGCACCACCCAGCGGTCGCCCGTCTGCAAATGGAGCTCCACATCGAGGTGGACGGTATCTTCGGCACCACCACCGAGACAGCTCTTGAGAAGTTCCAGCGCCAACCCGGACGGCATCTCAACCCAGACACGATTGTGGGCCCGAAAACGTGGG
>JAKLEG010000038.1 GCA_022703175.1 Myxococcota bacterium
AAGAAACGACGCGGCGCTGGACGACGAAAGGCGAACTGAGAGATTGTACATGCGTTACGCAGATGGGTGACCCCGGGGTCAATGCTCGTGAGAACGCGGGGGTCAAAGGTAGTGAGAGCCGGCACAAACCAGCGCTGTCGCCAAATCGGCACGAGCGGTCACTCCCAAGATCGAACGGCTGCGAAGCATGATCTGCCCCGGCCGGTCGAACGCGCCGCGGTCGAATTTGTGACTTGGCTCAATCTTCCAAGCGCTCGCGGATTTCTTCTTCGGGAACCGCACGTAGGTCTTGGTGAGCCGGTTGAAGGAGGCAGCTAGAGGCTCAAACCGCGCTTGAACGGTAGGTGTCGCCGCTTTGAGCAACACCTTCAGTCTGCTGACAAATAGATACGGGGCGATAGCCAACGTGCAATCCAACGACTCGTCACGCAATCGACCGTCGCGCCCGGCCAAGGTCGCCGTGAACAGCAGGAGGGCCTCAGGATCGACAGCGCAGTCTTGATGGTGACGGTCGACCCCGGCGACGCCAAGCTCCGTCCAGAGGCTTGAGGCTAAGGAAAGGAGTGCCTGTTCTATGCGGTTTGCAGCGTCCATCGTCGTTTGCCGAGGCCAAGACGGTGATGGTCTTTTACAATCTCGAATCGAGCTTGTAAACAGCCAATCCTTGTGCCCAATAGGTGCCACGAATTCCAGGTTTTTGCCGGTACGAGAAGGAACGAGATGGGACGAAAAACGGGTGTAACGTGCTGGGATTGCTAGAGAATGTGTCGCAAGTACCTGATACGCCTAAGTTGTTGAAAAGTGGCAAAATCGCCTTCGAGTCCCGTCCACCCCGCCATTTGGATCAATTCCAAAACGCCTGTTACGACGTCACTTTTTCTCATCGCCGCGGGATGGGCGGGGGAGTGACACTGAATCGCCCGCCAACATTATCACCACACGTCCCCCCACCGCCTGATCCCCGACCTGACAAACCGTTGGCACCGACCCGCCGCCTCCGGCCAACAGCACAAAGCCTGTCTGCAGAGCAAACCCAGCATGCTTGCGTCACAGGGTTCAACCCGGCTGAAGCTCCCTACAGATCGCAACAGCATCACCACACCCCGGCACAAACCGTTGGCGGTTGCGCGCGTAATCAGCGTAGCCAGCCAACTCGAACAAGCCTGGCTCCTCTACAAGGATGCCGCCCGGACAGCGCCTCGCCCTACCAGCCGAGGCAACAGCCTTCAGAGGCCGCCGTGAAGCCGGCCGAGCTGCCGGGCCAGCAGAAGCGCCATCAAGAATGCGCCGGTCCCAAACACGATGACGTGCCGGTTTCGGCGCAGATCGAAGGTCCCGACTCGACAAACGAGCAAATAGCCCACGATCAGATTGAAGGATCCCCAGAGCACGTTGACCGTCGACGACGATAGCCCCTCTCCTGGCGGCGAAGCGAAGGGCGTTTGCAAAGGACTCCCCGACATCCCTTGCATCAGGTGGGGCACGGCGTTCGCGAGGAACGCCCCGGCAAAAAAGTACGCGACGTAGTGGTACCAACGCATGATGCTCACTTACGCCACTCGGGCAGCGCCCGGTCAAGCAGGGTGTCGACGAGGAGCTAAACCGCCCACCTCCATCATCACCCCGCCCCCCGCCACTCGCAACAGCGTCACCACACCCCCGGCACAAGCCGTTTGTGGCTGCGCGCATAGTCAGCGTAGCCCGGCAACGCGAACAGCACGGGCTCTTCTACGAGGATGCGGCGCACCACCATCGGCACAAAGAACGCCGCCCAGACGAGAGCTGCGACCCAGCTGCCAAACACCAATGCAAAGCCCAGGTGACCTACGAGCGTGCCTAGGTAGGCGGGGTGGCGCACCCACCGGTACGGACCGCCAGTAATGACGGTGTGATCTGGCAGCAAGCGAACGCGCCGCGAGTAGTAGCGGCCCAAAGTCACAATTGCTGCCCACCGCACCGCGAATCCGGCAACCATCGCGACGAGTCCCACAAAGCCCATCTCCGGCAAGAACGTGGGCCCAGATAGCACGAGGGCTGCGACCACCGTTGTGCCCTGTGCAATTCCGTACATCTCGCAGCTGCCCTTGTCCGACTGGGCGCGAGGCAACAACACCTCTCGGACGGACACAGCCCACGACTCGGCCAGAAGCCACGCCAAGTAGATGGCCATACCAACGCCAAACGTCCAAACGGCAGCACCCGCAGTTGTTACGAGCTTGTGCGTCCCGAGTCCCGCAACAACCAGCAAGAGCACAACTGAGAAACTGATGGGTACTTTGTTGCTCGCAGCGTTCATGGCGATGAAAAGTACGCTGGCCCAAGGCCAGACGACAAGCCGGTCATCGCAAGCAAGCAATCACAAGAAGGCAAGCGAAACGATGTCGTCAACCAACCCTCGCTGGCGGTCGTGGAGCCCATGATTTGAACGCATTTCCTGATCTGTGACAGCCTTCAGGTCGATCAGGTTGGTAGTCGTGCGGCTCCGACAAGACGCTCCCAGCCCCCGCTTGACCACCCCCTCCCCCATGCACACCGTCCAGAGACACGCGACGCAGAACCTGCGCCCCGCCAACAGTGCCAGGCATTCGCGCAAAAGCCGCCGAATACCGCATTGCCAAAGCCAACGAGAAGCCGATGAATCGCAGCCAATCAGGTACCAAGGTCCTTACCAAGCCGGCGACCACGCAGCGGGTAATTGCCGGCCTAGAGATGTCGTTTGCCGCCACACTCGAAGACTGGGCCGAAGGCATGGACTATTGCGCAATCGCGGTCCCGGCGCGCACCACCGCGGCGCTGGGTACCAAAGGGCCGGTGTTGATGATGGCCCAGGTGAACAAATCGAGGCCGTTCAAGGTGAGCCTGTTTCCAGTTGGCGGGGGCCAGCACTACATCCGCATCAAGGCCGCTGTGCGCAAAGAAACCAAGACCCAATCGGGCGACCGTATCAAGGTGCGCTTTACGGTGCTCGATCGCGCTGCTGTGACCATCCCAAAAGACTTCGAGAAAGCCCTGCGCGCCGATGACGTGCTGGACGCATTCAAGGCGCTGCCGCCCGGCCGGCAGAACTTTACGATTCGACAAATCGACGCGGCCAAGAAACCCGACGCGCGCGGGCGCAGGATTGCGCGGGCAGTTGAGGCGCTCTGCAGCTAGTGCCGCCGAATCACCACGTGCGTGGCTTTGTCCGACGCCGCAAACTGAGCGCATTCGTACCCAGACGCCCGCAGGTCGACCCCTTCAAACAACCGTTCGCCCGAACCTAAGAGAATCGGCGCGATGGCAAAGTGCATCTCATCGATGAGGCCGGCCTTGAGATACTGACGAATGGTGTTGGCACCACCGCCGATTCGCACGTCTAGCCCGTTGGCCGCCGCACGCGCACGGTCGAGCGCTTCGTGGATGCCGCCGGTGACGAAATGGAACGTGTTACCGCCCGCCATTTCAAGCGTTGGCCGAGCGTGATGCGTCAACACGAAGATCGGTACGTGATAGGGCGGGTTCTCGCCCCACCAGCCTTGCCAATTCAGGTCAGGCCACGGCCCACGGATCGGCCCAAACATGTTCCGTCCGAGAATCCAGGCGCCGATGTTGGTGAAGCCACGTACGGCGAACTGCTCGTCGAGACCCGTTGTGCCGTCGTCGCCCCCAAATACCTGCCGTTGAAAGGTGCGCGTCGGGATGGCCCATTGATGCAAGTCGGTGCCGCCCACGCCGAGCGGATGCTCTAAATCTTGCTTCGGGCCTGCCCCATAGCCATCCAGCGAAATGGTAAAACTCTCAACGCGCACACGTGTCATAGCGCATCACTCCGTTCTGCATCGGACCAAGAAGCACTGGCAGCCGCTTTTGCCCTACAACCTCACGCTCGCTCAAACGCCTCTTTGAGCGCCTTCAGGTCGAGCTTCACCATCTGCCACATCGCTTCGGTCATGGCCTGTTTCTTCTTCTTGTTCTTGCTGGTGTTCCACTTTTCGATTTGGGCGGGAAACACCTGCCAACGCACGCCAAACTTGTCGATAAGCCAGCCGCATTGCACGGGCTTGCCACCACCTTTAAGGAGCTTGTTCCAATAATTGTCGATCTCGCGCTGGGTCTTGCACGGTACCACCAGCGACACCGACTCGTTGAACGGCATCTCGGTGAAGCCGTTCAAGAGCATCAGCCGCTGCCCCAGCACGGTGATGTCCATCGTCAGCACCGAGCCTTCTTTGACGCCCATGGGGTTTGGGCCCCAATACGAAATCTTGCCGATCTTGGTGCCTGGAAAGACCGACTTGTAAAACTTGGCCATCTCCTGGGCTTTGTCGTTCGACCAAAGACAAACATGAATCTTAGGCATGTGAGCGTTCCTCCGAAGGAGCCTAACGTGGTGTCGACCCCGCGAAGAGTAAAGTCGCCCGACGCAATCCTTCTGCCTTTGATTCCCGCGCCGCCTGTGCGGCGGCACTCCCCACCCCCCGTGCCCGGGTGCGCCCGGTGGCGCTCAAACTCGCCCCCCGAGTGGGGGCGGCCCACAACGACCTAGCCAAATGACAGAGGCACCCTACCTTGTAGTTCTCGGTGGTGCCTGGCGTCCGCACTAACACCCCTGCCGTTCTCGGCCGTAAATGGCATCGCCCTTTGAGGAGCTCCCCATGCCCGTTGTGACTCTTGAATTTAGCTTCACGCAAAAGTTACCGCTGCCAGCCCGCGCCGCGTTCAAGTGGGCCACCGACTACGTCGACGACGACCTGGCGTTGATCGGTAAACGTGGCCGACGCCACGTGCAACAAGTCGCCGTAAATGCGCTCATTTTGAGCGACACCTTCATCGGCGACGACGGCAGCGAGACCACACGGCAGAAGCTGGTGCGGCTCTACCCCAAAGAGCTGCGCTGGACCAACACGCACATCTCGGGCCCCAATCAACACTCGCAGTTTCTCTACGAGCTGTTCCCGACGGGTGAAGAGCAATGCCTGTTGCGCTTCACCGGTAGCCAGCTACGCACGCTGCCCAAGGCGACGCCAAAACAGATCAAAGCCTTGGCTCAAGAGGTCAAGCGCGACGACGCGCTCATTTGGAAGAACCTCGCCAAGGCCATGGCGCCCAAGACCCACCGACGCCGAGCGCGCTAGACTAAGCCCTACGTACATCAGTCGGCCGCCGGGCTTTTCATCGGCGCATGCGTCCGGCAACGCTTGGGCATAGGCCCCGCACGCATCCGCGTAACAAAAAGACCTGCGTAGTGCTCACGCAGGTATGGCAGCAGTTCCAGCTCGACCACCTGCCCGGCAAAATGGTCCCCCACGATGAACCGCCCGTGGCCGCTGTAGATCCCGGTATGCCACACCCAAACCGCACGCCCGCCGAGCTGCGCGATGAACTTCTCGCCTGGGTTCTCCACTGGGTCGACGAACAGCAACACGTCACCCGGCAGCAACAGTTGTACGTCGAGTTCACTGGCGGCAATCGGCGCGAGCCCTGGCACGGGCGCACCCAGCTCGCCATCACGCACCGACTCGGTGGGCAGTACCGAGAACGATTTCCAGCCGCACGCGCCCACGCGCTCGGCGGCGTAGAACAACACGCCTTGGCAGTCGATGGTGAGCGACGCCCCACGCATCCGGCCGCCAAACTCATACGGCACCCCCAGAAGCTTGCGGGCGGCATCGACAAAGCGCGCGGCCGACCACGTAAGCGTGGGCGTAGGTTGCGCAGCCTGAGAGAGAACCAAGGCAAGTAGCAACGGTGCGTTCATCATCGGCCTGGACCCTCCTGGGCACGCCAGGATGCCCTTGGGGAATCGTCAGCTTTTTCGCCGGCCCTGGTCGCGCGACTGAGCGAGGCGCTCAGGGAGCAACGAAACTGCGCAGAGCAGCGACGAGCGCGCTCAAGTCGGCGGGCGAATCGACCAACTCGATCGGAAAGCCTACCACCGCCGTCTGCCCGGGGAAGCCAGCGCCGGCCGGTGTCGCGGTAGCGTAGTTCAGAATCACCTCGGCCCCGGCCATAGCGGCCAGCACGTCGGGATAGTCCTCTTCATAGGGAGCACCGACGCCGCCGTAGTCGAAGCTTGTAAGCGCAGCCAACGGCCCGGCGCCGCTCGCGGTGTAAGAACCGCTGTCATCGGCACTGTAGCTCACCCCCAAGATGTCGTGGATGAAGCTCGTGCCGTTATCCAAATGGTCCAGGTCGTAGGCGAGTTCGCTGCCGCTTATGATCACGTGCCCCCCTTGCGCTAGGTAGTTGGCAAGAATGGTCTGCTCGGCCGGCGACAGGCTCTGGTCGAGGTTCGATTCGTCCCCTAACAACCAGAGAACCTCGGCAAAGCTATCGAGATTCAAGCCGTCTTCGCTGACCGCCCGATGCGACACGGTCGTGACAGCCCCGGCGGCCACGCCCACGAGCGCAGCGAAGTTGTGCGCTAGGCCGCTGTAAGAGCCATCTAAGATGCGGTCGAAGCCGTCCACCACCAACACGTTGCCATCGTCGTCCATATGGTAGACGTCGGAGGCGCGACTCTCGGCAGGGTCCAAACCGACCACGACCGGCATGACCCGAACATCGGCGCCCCCTGAAAAGGCAAAGGACACCTCGCTGGCATTCGGCCCGGCCTCGGCGACCACCGACCAGTCCATGCCGTCGGTCGCAGCCTCGACGCGAAAGCCTGTCAGGTCGGCATCGGGCGGCGACAACCACGACACCGTCGCCATGCCCGACGCGCTCACAGCCTGCCGCAGCTCCACCCGCGGACCTCGCCGCGAATGCCTGAGGCCAAAGCGCAGCTGCTCGCCGTAGGCGCCATCGAACCGCGTGGTGTTCGCGAAGCTGACGTTGGCCTCGTAGATAACGACCGCATCGTCGCAGAGCGCCCGTTGACTCGGCTGGTCGACAACAGCAAGGCCACCGGTCGTGATACACGCGGCCGCGGCCTGGTTGGTGGTGAGCGTGCCACCCGTGGGGCTGTAGACCGAGCGCAGCCGGCCGCCCGCCAACGCAAAGTCACAGTAGGCTTGGGCGTTGTTGTACATCGCGTCGAACAGGCCAACCTGCGTGATGGGATACGATTGGGCTACGCCCAGATTGGTCGCCACCGCCTGCCCGCCGCCGCCGTGCGCCGTCAACGCGAGGTCACCCACCGTCGGCTGCGTCACGAACTCTTCTCGGTAGAGCACCACCAACACCTCATCGACAAGCGCGCTCAGCCCACCAGCCGCCATCAACTTGCCAAAGTTGCCGCTCGCCGCATTCACCGGGCCTTGCGGCACCACCAGCACGGCGTTGGCACCGCTGGCATACAGGTGCTGCGCCAGCCGATGGCTCGAAACCGCGCTCGCAAGCGTCGTGTTGTGGCTATGAAAGTGCACGACCAGGTCGACCGAGGCGAGCGGGCGATAGCTCTCGGGAACGAAGATGTAGACGCTGTCGTCGGTCCATATGCCGGAGCTGTCTGGAAACGGCGCCGTCGGCATCGCCACGGTCGCACCATACCCCTCGACAACTTGGCCCGCGCCCAAAACGGGCTCGAACGCAGCGTCCGCCAGCGCCGAGCTGCCGCAAACGGCGAAGACCGGCACCGCGTGGGTTGTCGTCGCAGTATCTACCTCAAGCGTCGCGCGCACGATCTCCTCGGCCGCACAACCACTGTAAGCGAGCATCACCGAGCCGTTCCCCTGCGCGGCAACAACTGCGGGCGCCGACGCCACGGTGATCGACGAACTCCCGACGACACGCCACACCAAATTGCCATCTTGAGGCCCGAGCGCGTCCCCGGTGCCCAGGTTTTCGACGGTGACGCTGACCTCAGAGCCAAGAGCGCCAGCCACGACATACGGCAGATCGATCACGGCCGGTAACGCCAATTCCGCGCTGCCCGCAGCGTCGCCGGGGCTGTCGTCGGCGGGGATGCTGTCGCCTGTGCTGGTGTTATCGCCGATACCGTTGCCATCAGCATTAGCGTCGCTATCACCGTGTGCGTCGTCGTCGCTCGCAAGCGAATCGCCGACACTGTCGCGGTCGCCCGGTTGATTGGGCATTGCGGACGAATTGCCGTCGCCACAGGCCGCGCTCGCAACTACCAGAATGACTGCAACCAAGCTGCGCATCGCTTGCTCCTTGCTAATGACCGTCGGAGTTGAGGTTTATCCTCAACTCAGCAACCCGTGGCAACGAGGTGGGTAGGTCCGGCACTGCCGGGGTGGTCGCACAAAGCGCGGTGCATGCTGCGCGGTGTTTTCGTGGGTGACGTACAATTTCTGGCATTCGATGCGGGCCTCATCAAGGCTGCGCGCGCGACTGGGTTTAGGACTCCAGACTAGCACAGACACTTAACCGCACGTGCTAGCAACACCCAATCAACAGCGGAACTAAAGAACGGGGGGGGCGGGAGACACTGTCGCTGAACCGACCGCTCGGGGCCAAGGCCACGCCATGTGATAAGCTCGTACTAGCGACGAAATGCCAGCAGACCGCCGCGCGCAGTCCCCGCCACCAAGGTCTTGCCATCCAACGTGTAGACCAATGACCACACCGAATCGAGATGATCGGCAAGGTCGATGAGCGGTGTCGCGTGTCCAGCAGCATCCAGAAGCAGAAGCGCACCGTTACTCAGTGCCACCGCGAACTCGTCGCGTTTGGGAGCGAGGGCGATAGCCGTTATTGACACGGAGTCCCCGTAGGTTTGCTGATAACTCCAGTCGTCGGGGTCGAGATACTCGTCACCCTCGTGCACCGGTTGCTTGGGTCGATAAGCCCAGCGCGGTTCAGACGAACCGAGTTTCCAGGCAAACAGCTCTCGATTCGCTCGGAACCCCAATAGCCAACGCCCATCAACAGACAATGCTGCCGCCTTCGCCACCAGCGGCCCTACGTGGTCAGGGCTCGGTGAAGCTGGGTTAAAGACATAGGTTTGCTCAAGGGTCTCCCGATCCAGGTTCCAGAGCTCAAACGTACCATTCTGCGCGAGCACCACGATGCGGCTTCCATCGGCAGACAGGTGGGGCGAATCCTCGCGTAGTGGCCCCGGCGACCGCAAGCACCGCCCCTCACTCCAGCCCTCCTTGGTCCGCTCGCGCACGATGAGGCAATCGTCGTCACCTAGCTCGACCTTACGCCGGAGGGTGTGAGCGACATCGTCGGGCTTCGCGAGTTCGCCGACGAGCCAGACGGCAGTCTTGCGCTGCGTATAAAAAGCCAGCTGCGGCGGCTTCTGACCCGTCGCATTGGCGGGCTCGAAGGTGACGACGATGCGGTCCCGCTCAGCACGAAGCGCACTAACGTGACGAGACATGACAGGCTCGGCGGCTTCGGCCGTCGGAACATGATTCCAATCGCAGGCCCACGTCCCGTCATAGTGCTCGTTAATCACCGCCCATTGCGAGTCGAGCGCGACGACATCGTCGGCAAAGAACGGAGCCGCGATCGTCCGCTCCATCTCACCGGTTTCGGCGTCGTACATCGTCACGTCGCTTTGCGAGTTACCGGCTTGGAGCCTTACAAGTCGGCGGTCGCCACCCGTGAACTTGAGAAAGACCTTATCTCCAGACGTGAGATCATGGTGGGACCAGAGCGGCTTCTCGCCGACGAGGTCCTGGGCAACGAGCAAACCATCCTTCTGGAGGATCGCGACACGAGACGTCGCTGCGCCAAAAGCGATGAACGCAACGTTCGCAGTGGAGAAGCGCGCTTTCACGGCGCCTTGCAGATCTTGTACGACCCACTGCGCATCTGGGGCTGTTCGTTGCACGACCACGAACTCGGGATTGAGCTTTACCACTGTCTCAGCAGGCGCAAACGGTCGCGAGAAGACAACGGCGCCACTGTTCCAATCGAGCACCGTCAAGCTGGATATGGTCCCCCTGTTAAGGAGGATGAGACGCGTGCCATCTGATGAGAAGGCGAGCTGATCGATGAGCGGCCCGATTGAGGTCCTTGCGATCGGCGCTGGGGCGTCGCGTTTGAACACCGCCACCTGGTTACCGCAACCCGCCGCTAGCGTCGAGCCATCCAGCGACCAAGCCACCGGCGAACTAGAACACGCGTCGCCTGGGACCCGAAAAACGCTAACGTCGCGGCCGGCGCGAAGGTCATGCAACAACACGCGTCCATTCATATTGACGAGAAGCGCACCGTTCGGCCCAAGTGCCGAATTGTCCCGCGTGAGTTGGCGGAATCGTAACCCGGGTTTGACCCAGACCTCGGGGACATTGCGTCCGTCGGCCGACGCGCTATGGGCCACAAGCAGCAACGCCCAAAGAATGATGGTTTGCTTCGCTGAGTGTCTGCATAAGCTCATTTGAATCCCTAATAGGCTAGGTCAACAGCGCTCTCAGGTGTCCCTTGGCGCGCCGACGACGATCTATCGCCAGGTCTGTCGCCGACGCTAGTAAACAAACAGATCGTCCACGGACCCTGCCGGCACAAGGGGTCTCAGATCAGGATGCCGACTTCGGCGGCAGCGCCAGAACTTGGGAGCTGCTGGCCTCGGCCGCGAGCTCCGCCACCACGCGACGTAGCTCTGCGGCACTCCAGGGTTTGCTGATGGCGGCATTGAACCCGTGCGAACGGAAGTCTGCAACCACCTCGGAATTAGAGTAGCCAGAGGACACCACCGCGCGCACATTGGCATCCAAGGCCCGCAACGCCTGCAAGGTCGCGAGCCCCCCCATACCCCCAGGCACCGTGAGGTCCAGGACCACGACGTGGAACGGTGTGCCTGCCGAACGTGCCGCGCCAAAGCTGACCAAGGCCTCCTCGCCACGGGTGGCAATTGCAACGTCGAAGCCTGCAGCGACCAGGACGCGCTTGGCGACATTGAGGATCTGCACTTCATCATCCACAATCAGCACGCGTCGGCACCTCCCCGGCAGCGGTGTCGGCGCGCGGGCGATGGCCGGGGCCGGGCGCTTGTTGGGTTCGGCCGGAAGCAGCACGTCGAAGGTGGTGCCACACCCCAGCTCCGAGCGCACCTCCATCATGCCGCCGTGGCGAGCGACGATGGAGTGGGTGACTGCGAGCCCCAGGCCCGAACCCCGCTCTTTTGTCGAAAAGAACGGGTCGAAGATATGCGCCAAATGCTCAGTCGCGATGCCTGGGCCCTGATCCACCACGCGGATGCGTAGATACGGCCCCGGCGCCGAGTGCGGTGGTTCACACGTGATGTTGGTGAGCACGATGGTCACCTGGCCATCGGCACGCGCTTCAAACGCGTTAAGCACCAAGTTCTGGACGACTTGACCGAGTTGGTCTGCATCGGCGTAAACGGTCCAAAGCTCCGCCGGTACCTCCACCCGACACACGCCAGCGACACCGCGGGCGGCAAAGCGCGCCGCCTCCTGCACGACCGGCCCGGCATCGAAAAGCTCCCGCACCGGCGCACCGCCGCGCGAGAAGGTCAAAAGCTGTCGGGCCAAAGATTTCGTTCGAAGCGCGGCCGTCTCGGCCTCGGCCAAGATCTCCTGCTGCTCGGTGGGCAACTCCGCCGACGTCCGGAGCAACGATATGTTGGCCAGAATGCCTGTCACCAGGTTGTTAAAGTCATGCGCGATACCGCCCGCCAGAAGTGCCAGAGATTCGAGTCTCTGCGCCCGCGCTTGGGCTTCGGTTCGCCGCTCCCGTTCGCTGACATCCACCACCAGGGACATCACGCCAGCAAGCTGGCCCGCGTCATTCGCGAGGGGTGTATTGAACCACTCACATTGGAGGGGCCGCCCCGCCCGATCGACGTTGGCGTGGATGTGATGCCTGCCGCCTTTGAGCGTGAGCAGCTCTTGCCAGATCTGCCGCACCGGCGCCTGTGCTTCGAGCGGCACCAACACCGTCGCCTCCTGCCCCACCACCTCGTCCTGCCGCCAACCGAAGATCCGCTCGGCGCCCGGGCTCCAATAGGCAATGCGAAAATCGAGATCGAACTCGATCACCCCCATCGCCGTCTGCTCAAGGTGACTCGACAGCTTGCCCTCGGTGCGACGAAGCGCCGCGGTGGCCCTCCGGACCTCGCGTTTGAGTGTACGCGTCCAGAGCAACACGAGGAATCCTAATAACGCGAGCACCGCGAGCACCGCCGCGCCCCAACGGCCGAGCGTCCTGCGTGAGACAAACGGATCCTGATCGATGCGCAACCAACGTGCCCGAATGGCCTCGCGCTCCGCCACCGACACCGCGGCCAACCCCTTGGCCATGATCGAGCGCAACAGCGGTTGATCGTTGCGCGTGGCGATCGCGAGAGTGTTGGTGAGCTTGGTGACGACCGCCACCCGCAAGTTGCTGATACCACGCCTCTCGACAAGCCATGAGGCGACCGCGAGGTTGACCACCGCGGCATCGACCTGATCGAAGGAGACAGCCAACAAGGTGCTAAAATCGTCGGGATATGGGACGACGGTCATCTTGGGGAAATGCGTGCGCAGATGCTCGTGCATGGCGTTACCGTTGGTCACGCTGACACGTCTTGCCGCGAGCGCTTCGAGCGGCAACTCCCCTTGGTGATTGGCACGAACCACCACCACAAACGGAATTTCGGCAATCGGTTCAGTGAAATCGAGATACTGCAGACGCTCGGGGGTTGGCTGTGCCGCGGTAAGCCCCGCCACCTCATGGGCTTCGGCACGACGCAGCGCCTCCTCCCAATCGGGGGCGCGCACCACGTCGATGCGGGCCTGCAGCCGCTGCCGAATCAGCTCGAAGTAATCGGCAGCCAGGCCACGATGCCTCCCCGCCTCGTCAAACCATTCGACATTGCCGTAGCTGGGCTCGGTGGTGAAAATCAACGGTTGGTGCTCGGCAAGCCAACGCTGTTCCTCGGGGTCAAGCTCGACGGTCGCGGTTGCATCAACGGCGGTCGGGTGCCCAGCACGGCAACTCGCAAGCGCGCCTGCCACGAAGAGGGTCCAGGGCCAATGGCTCATCGCGTCTCCCCCACACCGCCGAGCATCCCCGCCTCCCTTAGACACCGGGCCCCTTAGCCGACGCGCACCCGTGATGACCAGAAGATGGTCACGACAGCCACTTTGCGCACGAGCCTAGAAACCTATCGATCGAGAGCCCTATCACACGTCACCGCGCGTCGCGTCGTTTGTCCAACATTCCAGACTCGTGCCATCGGCGGGTCCGCTCCAGATCAACGGTGGACCTCGGGCGCCGCCGACTCAGGCCTCAACAAGCTCCGCATGCTGGAATCCAACTGATCCAAAACCAGGCGCACGACACTGTCGACCTCGGCGGGGCCCAGCTTCAACACCGCGCGCAGGCGCTGCTGCATCGTGGCCTTAAGGCGCGCGCGGGCCTCCGCCAGCCACCGGGTGAGCGTCGCCCGATGCACGCCGTACATCAACGCCAACGCGGCCAGCGGCACGGCCTCCACAAACCGGTAGTACAGCAGCGACCTCTCCCGCCGATCCAGCGCCTGCATCGCTTCGCGAAGCGCGGCCCGCACCTCTTGCACATGACGCTCCCGGTAAAACGCCAACTCAGGGCTCGCATCGGTAGCGAGCTGTGACAGCAAGGCCTCGTCGATGGGTGCCTCCCATGGGCGACTGCCACTTGCATTGAGCAGCAACCGCATCGCCGCCATCAGCAGCCACCGGTCCAGCGAACCCCGGCCGCGATACTGCCGGAGCTTCGGCGCGCCCAGAGTGGTGCCTTGCACCACGCCTGCCGCGGTCACGCCGGCCGTCGGGTTGCCAACCAGCAGCGCCTGCAGCAGTCGGCTCTCGACCTCCGCCAGATGCGTGGCCGCCGCCTGGATCCGCCCGCCGGCCCGCAGCGTTGCGGCATGGACCCGCTGGACGAGCTCCCGGTGCGCGTCTTCTTGCCCCTTGAGGCACGCGATGGCGAAAATCAGGTCACTCCAATGCAACGATGCCGCCGCGCTGTCATTCGGGTCCACCGCATGGGCGGCCATAAACACCCGGAGGTCGGCGGCGGTAACCCCCTGCCAAGTCGTCCGCGCGAGCGCCACCTCGGCGCCTCCGTCGTTGGCGTGGCCTGTTGGCGGTGGATTCAAAGCGCCCATTCGTGCACTCCACGACCAGACTCAGCGTCGACACACCCCATCATAGGACGGCGACCGAACCACCGGAACGCCCTGCTCCCATACCACGGCCACGCGCGTTGTCAGGTCGGTCACAAACGCACAAAGCTCCGATCGCAACAGCGCCAAGTCCCAGCGCAAATAGCGCCCCAACTCCGTCGCTGCAACCAACTGGTGTGCCTCAAAGCGCAAGAATCGCACTTCGCCGGCCAACCAACTGCGCGCCAACAATCGCCCGTCCTCGGTGCTGTACAAGCTTACGGTTCCATCGCTGGTACCCACCGCCACCAGATCGCCGCCAGGCGCCACCTCGATGCTTTGGATGGGGGTGTGCGGCGGTTCTTGGACCACGATGGTTTGCCGCCGATCGTTCACGCCGTGCCAGGCAAACTCGACCCGACCATCGGCAAAGCCGAACGCCGAGAGCCCTGCGAACACACCAACGGCCGTGGCCAAGGGCGGTGATGGCCATCGCTCGACAACCCGCCCGGCACTATCGAACTGCAACAGCTCCCCAGCCCCGGCCACAACCAAACCTGAGCTACTCCACGCCAGCGCCGACGCCGGCTGCGCCAAAACCGCCACAGCCCCGGACGCCTCCAGCCGCACGGCCTCGTTCCCAACCAAGGCTGAACAGGCGCCGAGGTCGGCGACAAGCGCGGCCAGCCCCGGGAGATGCGCGCTGGCAACAAGCGTTGGGCGCCAAGCGCTGCCGGTGGACCATAACTCCAAAAGATCGCCCGAGCGCCACAGACAAAGCGTCCTGCCATCAGGCCCGTCCCGGAACTCACGGACGTCGGCCACGCTTAGGCCATCGCGCTCTCCGTCGCCCACCCCCCAGGACACCACCGTCGATGGCGCGCTCACTTCGTTTGGCATCGGGCGCACCCACCCACGTTCCGTAAGCAATTCCACTGGCGCCCCAAAAAGGCCCAATCCCCGCCAGACGGGCTGCCGTGATATCGTATCGAAGAGACGCACCGCATAGCCATTGGTGATGGCCACCGTGCGGCCATCGGGGCTGACGGTGCCATACGCCCCCCAGGGCGTGGGCTTGAGTGCCGACAGCTCGGTCATGGCGCCTGATGCAAGCGTGAGGAGATAGGCTCGCCCCGAGGCCGTGGTTACGAGCGTTCGTACCCCGTCTGGAAACGGGCGCAACGACGCGACCGGGCTCTTCAGGTCGGCCAGGAGGCGCGCTGTGCCTGAGGCTAAGCTCCAACGTTTTACGGTGCCCGTGAGGTCGCCGGTCAAAAGCTCGCGGCCGTCCGGCATGAAAGCCAGGGTGAGGAAGCCTGCGCCTGCACGCGCAAACTCCCTCTCAAGCCTTTGCGCGTGCGCTCGCCAAAGTCGCAACGAGCCATCCAAGCCCCCCACCGCGATTCGGTCGCCCACCGGCGCAAACGCCAAGGCGATAGCCGCCCTGGGGCGAGTGCCAGGAAGCACACCCACGCGACCGCCCGTCGCCGGATCCCACAACGTGACCGCGCCGTCGGGGGTACCGCTCGCGGCCACGAGATCCCCGGCAGCGCTCACCGCCACGGCCTCCAACATGTCACCCCCAGCAAACACCCGACGGCAAAGCCCGGTGGCCACGTCCCACAGGCGCACGGTGCCATCGCGGCCTGCCGACACCAGCATCTTGGAGCCGGGCAAAAATGCGGCGTCGGCGAGATCCCCTTGATGGCCGTGCAAGGTCTTCACCCGTTCGCCGCTCTGCGCGTCCCACAGCAACAAGCCTGCGCCCCCCATGGTGGCAAGCCACGCGCCGTCGGGACTCACGGCGATCCCCAACGCCGGAACCGCGGCGACCTCCTGCGTCGGTGGTTCCGCCGACGGCGGCATCTCCCATACCCGCACGTGCTGATCGAAGCTCGCCGCCGCCACGCGCGTGCCTTTGGGGTTGATGACAAGGGTGCGCACCGTCTGCCTAGGCTCGTCGAACGTGGCGACAGGCTGACCCGTGGCCACAGCCCACAGCTGCACGCGATTATCGCCCCCCCCCCGGACGCCACGATTTGGCCATCGGGGCTGAAAGCCAAGGTTAACAGCCGCCCGGCATGTGCGGCGATTTGCCGAACGAAACGCCCCGAAGGCAGCTCCCAGATGCGCAGGCTGCCATCTTGTGCACCGGTCGCCACCCACTCTCCGCCTGGCGACACCGCGACCGCCTCCAGCGGACTTGCGCCACCCTCCCAGCGCACAACCAATGCTCCCGTCTCAACGTCGCTCACCGCAATGCGGTGATCGGCACTCACCGTGATGATTTGACGATCATCGGCGGAAAACACCAAACCAGTGGTCGGCTCTCGATGGGGCGCAAAACAACGCAACAGCGCTCCGCTGACCGCATCCAGGACACACACCGAGCCGTCGCCCGCCCCAAGTGCCGCGACCTCCCGGTGATGCGCCGAAACGGCGCGGCGAAACTCAAATGATGAGGGTGCAATCGGCCGCACCGTCTGTGTCAAAAGCTCCACCACCACCGTGCGATCTTGCCGTCCTGTGACAGCCACGCGCTCACCACTGGGCGCATAGGCCACGGCGTCGAGCATAGGCGCAGCCAGCTGCATGGATTGTTTCAGTGCGTGGGTCTCGGCGTCGAGAATATCCAACCGACCGCCAAAGCTCACGATGGCCAAGGCGGCGCCATCGGGGCTGTAATCCAGGGCGTGCACGTCGGCCGCCAGGTTGTGCATCCACAAGAGCGGCTTGCCGCGCACTTGCCACCACAACGCGCGCGCCGCCACGCTTTGAGACAGAGCCACGGCGCTGCGAAGCTTGGCCCTGGCTTCGAGAGGGTCGCCCGAAAGCCAGGCCGCACGCGCCCCTTCAAGAAGCGCCGCACCACCCTGTTGTTTCGCAACCGCTTCCTGGTACTCGGCCCGCAGCCGCTGCGCGGTTTCATCGCGGAGGGCATCAGCCTGCCCCTTCCAAGCAACCGCCACCGCCGCGAGCGCCGCGACCACCACCACCGCCACCGCTACGAGCGCCGCCGTCAAGGCACGATTCTTCGCGACAAACCGGGTCAGCAACTCCCACGAAGAATAAGCGTAGCTACGCACCTGACCGCCGGTCAGATAGCGCTCAATCTCATGGGCGAGCTCTGCGGCGCTGCCGTAACGGTCGGGGGGCGCATAGGCCAAACCTTTTTGGGCGATCGCTGCCAGCTCTGCAGGTGCTTCCGGGCACAACGCATGCACCGGGAGCACCTGGGCACAAGGCTCAGCCTTAAGCACCGTCTGGTGATCGCGCCCATGATAAGGCGCCCTACCTGTCAAGATTTCATAGAGGACGGCGGCCAAGCCAAAAACATCCGAGCGCTCATCCACGTCCCGCACCTGCCCGCGTGCTTGCTCAGGGCTCATGTAAGCGGGCGTGCCAATGGCAGTACCATCGGCGGTTGCATCGGCGTTGGGAAGATCGTTCGGCAACGCCGCAATCGCTAACGGCGGCTCACTCGCGTCGTGGGTGGCGTGGCGGATGCGGGCCAACCCCCAGTCCAGCACCACGGTCTCACCAAATTCACCAATCATGACGTTGTGCGGTTTAATATCCCGATGCACAACGCCGCGGTCATGGGCAAAGGCAATCGCGTGACACAGCCCTTGAAAGTGTCCCAGCAACGCTAAACGCTCTTGCAGTGATGTGCAGAGCGCCAAGGCGACGGCCAACGTGCGGCCGCGCACCAACTGCATTGTGTAGTAAAGGCTGCCATCAGCACGGCGGCCAATCTCGTGCACCGGCACGATGTTGGGGTGCATCAACTGGCTGGTAATGCGTGCTTCTCGCAAAAACCGTGGAGCGTCATGGGCCACCGAGGCGTTGGCCGCCACCAGTTGCTTGAAGGCCACTTCGCGCCCCAACGCCAAATCGTAGGCCACCAACACCTTGGCGTGGCGCGTCTGTCCCAACTCCTCGCCTAGCACGTAGCGCCCAGGTGGCTCGTCACCGACCTCATTATTGTCGGTCGATAGGTCTACCGCGCTCGTGATGGGAGCAGGCGTTTCCCGAGCGGCCGTCGCCAAAAGTAGCCGACACCGTGGACAACTGTCGAGGTGAGGTTCTAGGCGCGCGAGCTCCTGTTGCGACAGAACGCCCTCCGCAAGTTCGGCCAGGGTGTTCTCATCCAGGCATTCCATGCGCCACCTTCGAGTTATACAGGCGAAAGCCTTCGAGCGCCGCGGTCCGCTCTCTGGCACTCTATCGCCCCAGCCCCAAGGCAGGTCAAACGGAGATGGCGGCCGCATCCCAAGATGCGGCCTTGCTACGACGGTGAGCTACGGCGTCGTCTCGATCCGCAGCGAGAAGTGCTTCATATCCATCCCATGCGGTGCATATAACGCCTTGATGGCGTCGATCTGCCGTCGAGCTGCCGCCACGTCCACGCCGCTCTTGAGGTAAAAGACAACCTCGGTGCCGCGCACGTGGTCGGGGAAGTCCTTGTCCCCCCGCGACATAGACTGCACTACGTCGCGAGTGCCCAACGCCTGGTTCAGCAGCGCTTTCGCGCGCGCCTCGACCTTGTCCCAGTTGTTGTTCTTGTCAAACTGCACCTGGCCGGTGATGAGATGGTCTTGGAGCTGCTTCGAGATTTCGGTTTTGTAGGCGTTATAGTCGCCGCCGTTCGCCACCAGCGTATCGGTGTTGACGCAGATGCGGATGCCCCACCCTGGATCAACCGCCTCAACCTCAGGCCGGGTCATCAACAGCTCGTTGGCGCGAATCAGGTCTTTGACAAATATCACGTCACGCAGACAGGGCTCATCGATGTGAGGAGCGTTGGCCACCAAGGCGTCATGCGCCAAGGTGGTCAAGAACACACCACCTTCAGGATAGGGCAATAGCTGGGTGTCGCTCTTGAACTGCTGGACGGCTTGTTCATAGGCGATAACCGCAGCCTTGGCCTCAGGGAGCGCGGCCGCCACTTCGGCCTTTAGCGCGGGCAGATCGATGGGGGAAAACCCGTTGACACGGCTGGCGTGAATGACGTTGTGGAGCTTATCCATCGCGGTCGAGATAGCCTTGGTGATCTTGTCTTGCCGTGCTCCGAGCTTAGCCAACTCCTTATCGAGGGCACCGAACTTCGGCGTCGGCACCAGATAGTAGGCCGCATACCAATGGGTCCGACCGTTGTCGTCCACATCGGTGTCAGCTTTCGGATTCTTGTAAAGGGTAAAGAAGCCGTCTTTGATGAAGTCGGTCATGGAGTCGCTGGCCGCAAGCGAAAACTCGCGACCGCTGCTCACGCGCAACGACACCGCCTCGCAGCTATCGATGAGCTCCTTGATCTTGGCCGCATAGTGCGACACCGCTTCCCAGTTCTTCGGCACTGGCAGTTTGCCCGCTCGCAACGCCACCGCATCCGATGCTCCGGCCGCGCGACTGGCCTGCGTAGAGACCACCCGCGACGTCGTTGCGGCGCGGTCTACACCATCTTGAGTCGGGGCTGCGCCCCGTTGCGAGACAATACGCCGCCGGCTGTGGGGCTCTTGCGAAGCCTGCGTCGCCGGAGCTGAATTACTCTGGACCGGTTGCGCCTCGCGATGCGCGCGAACAGAGGTTGGGGTCACAGGCATGGGGATCCTCCCTAAGCTATTGGGGCACGCAGGTGGCGCACAAAACGCAGCAGGCGGGGCGTGACCCGTGAACAGCCGCCTGCCACCCAAAGGACAGGCCTGCTGGCGAGATGACGCAAAAAATCGACAGCGAGCTAGGTTATTTTTTGATCTCCCAAAAAAACCAAACAATTCCGACCCGTTAACCAATCGTATGGCACACAGCGTCACCGGCACAGACATCAACGGCAGCGCACCCACGCTTTATTTCGCGGGCGTCACTTGCACCTATGTCGTGGCCCCGGGCACGGGTGCGACATGCGACCCGACCGCTGGCCCTACGGAGCCTGTCATGTGTCATCCGCTTGCCTCCATTGACGCCGATGGCCATCGCTCCCAAATTGTCACGAGCGTCTTGGTCACATTGCTACCTTCCAATCGTTTGATGGGTGTTCTCATGACAATCACTTCTATTCATGTCTGCTTTGAAGTTTCGGATTTGTCTCGCGCGATGGCCTTCTACAAACCGCTGTTCGCTGCAGCCGGTTTTGAACGGTATATGGGCGATGACACGACGTATGTGGGCTACAAACACGGCCCCTTTGCCTTGGTGATTGGCCAAGAGGCAAAACGCCGCGTCACTCGCCTGGCGCCGCGCGGCGACGAGTTCGTGGTAACCGATCATGTAGGATTCTCGGTAAAGAGCGTGGCAGAGGTGGAAGCCATCGCTAGCGCCATGCAGGCGGCCAACGTCAAACCACTCTTCCCGGCTCAAGAATATCCAGAGTTTGGCCCCGGATTTTTCGGCGTGACCTTTATCGATGCCGACAACAACGTACTAGAGTTCGGCTACAGCCCTAGGCATTCCTAAGTAGAGGCAGCCTTTTGGACCGAAGCCTGGTCATGGCAGGCCTCGCCGCGCTGGTGGCGTATGGCAGGTCGAGGGCACCTCCCAAGCGCCCCAACGCGTCCCCGTTGGGCTAACGCGGGCGAGCGAAACGGGTATGGCCGCTATGGGTTCGCGGTTTCGGCGCGCTTGGTCTCTTCTGCGTCGAGCGAGTCAAACGACTTCTCGGCGTTCTTGCGCACGTAGTCGCGTACCTTCGGGCTCAACTCTTTGGACTCGCTGGCCATATTCTTCATCGCTTCGAGGTCCAACTTCGCCAAGGAGTAGATCGTGCCGTCTGGGTGGAACCAGTGCTCGGTGATTTGCACGCCCGACAACGTGTTGGCGCTGAACGTCTTGATGGCTTGCTCCACGTGCTGCTCTTCACTGGAGGCTGACATATCGCCCGCGGTGGTGGAGGCCATGTAGTCCTTCATCAGCGACGCCGAGTAGACCTCGAACACCTTGCTGATTTCGGCGCGCGCACGGTTGTCGGCGGTGGTCATCGCCAACGCGTGGTTCTTGATGCCGCTGGCCGAGCCAACCCCGTAAAACGCCTTGGAACCATCGGCACCGAACGCGCCGCTGCCCTTGTTCACCCATTCAGGAAACTGAATGCCCGCCTCCGGCGCTGCCTCGGGCTCCTTTTTCGAACCGCCGCAAGCGGCCAGGGCAAGAGTGAGGATAGCGGAAGAAACAAGCATCGAATAAGTACGCATGTGAAAGTCTCCTTGAACGCTGTTTTATCTGCCGGCTTGGAGAAATCAAGACAAACCCTGCGAACCCAAACCGATCGACGCAGCCAGCGGCCCAACGTCCTACATCTGCCTCAAAACGTCTCGCACGCGTGCGTAGTCGCCTTCGGCAATGGATCCGGCGCGCACGCAACGTACCGCTCCGCCCGGCGCGATAATCACGTTGATCGGAATGGTGGTACCGGATTTCAGGCCGTACTGCCCTGTCCAGCCATCGAGATCGTCGGGGGATTTCAGACGCACCGAGGTTGCGCCTAACAACTCGGGTTGCTTACGGATAAACCCCTGCAGCTCTGCCCCTGGTTCATCCAGCGATACGAAGGCATTCTTTAAGCTCATGCCCTCGTCGCGCAGATGCGCACCAAAGGCGATCACCAACGGCATTTCGCGCACGCATGGCTTACACCAAGTCGCCCAAAGGTTCAGCCACACCCAACCCGTGGGCTTGGCGTCAATGCCCCCCCCTGCGCCGAGGGGCACAGTCGGCGGCAGCACCAGCGCCGGCGCCTTGTCAGCGGTGTAGTAAACGTCACACCACTCGGTCGCCGAAACGGCCTTCCCACTTTGCGTAACCACTTCGGCGCGCTGACGCTCGGGCGCATGGCCTGCCTCAGGTTGGCAGGCCAACGTCAGGGCCACGATACTGATCCATGCCTTGCGCATCACAGGCGGCAATCAATCCAAGCAAGAAATGCCGACCGATTGAGCTCGGCGGTGGTGCACGTCTCGCTCGGACGCGACGCACTCCAACGACAGAATTCTTGATCCAGTTGGGCAAACTCCTCACCCAACCAGAGCAAGCCGACCTCTTGTTCCAGATCGGTGTCGTTGTACTTGTCTTTTAAGTAGCCAAGCACTGCTTCGGCCCGCTCCTCCGACAAAGTACGATTGTGTTGCGTGCTGCCCTCGGGGGAGGCGCGCGAGACCACCCAGAAATCCGAGGCGCCGCGCCGGTCGGCAAAGCCCCTATCCACGAGCGCCCGACCAGC
>JAKLEG010000380.1 GCA_022703175.1 Myxococcota bacterium
GAGAAACACAGCGAGTAGCCCACGGCCCACCACAGCACGGTGGTGACCGACATCGAAACGAAGCTCTGCATCATGATCGCGAGAACATTCTTACGGCCAACCAGGCCACCGTAGAAAAATGCTAAGCCAGGCGTCATCAGCATGACGAGGCTTGTCGCTAGAAGCATGAAGCCAGTGTTTCCAGTGTCAAACATGCGGCACCTCTTGCAGTTAAAGTGACGCGGACCGTAGCACTGGCTTGTTTGGATCTTATTTGGCGATTGTTAGGGAATGGTTAAGCGGGTGTCTGTGTGCTTGCCGTGTCACAAGCGGTTTGGGACACTCGTGGCGAGGTTGGTAGATGCCGCGCGTACTGTTGGTTGAAGACGATGTGAACTTGATGCGCGCGATCACCTACATCTTGGAGCGCGAAAGTTTCACCGTGACAGCAGCAGCCACTGGTGAAGCCGCCTTGGCGCTTGCGGCGCAGGTCGCGCCGGAGCTGGTGGTGCTGGATATCAATCTCCCAGGGATCGACGGGTTCGAGGTGTGTCGTCGCTTGCGGCAGGGCCGTGGCACGCGCCGGACACTGGTATTGATGCTCACCGCCCGTCGTGACGTTGACGACATGTTGCATGGGCTGGAATGCCAGGCCGACGACTACGTAGCGAAACCCTGTGACCCGCGAGTGCTCATTGCCAGGATGCATGCACTGCTGCGGCGAGTCGAAGAACCCAAGAAGGTCGGTGCGGTGAAGTTCGACGGGCTGCGTGTCGAACTAAATGCTCGGGAGGTGTGGGTGCAGGATGCATTGGTGTCGCTGACGCGCACGGAGTTCGACTTGCTCTATTTCCTCGCAAGTCATGCTAACCAGGTTCTTACTCGGGATCAGATCCTCGATGCAGTTCGCTCCGAGGCACTGTCCACTGGCGACCGTGCTGTGGATGTGCACGTTGTTGGACTTCGTAAGAAACTCCAGACTCAAGCTTGCCATCTCAAAACCGTGCGTGGAGTGGGCTACAAGTTCAGCCTCTGACCCTCATGTGGCGCGACATCCCCAGTCGACAATGGCTCGTGGTTGGTTTTCTGCTCTCGGCCGTGGTGCCGGTGATGATCGTGGCATTGATCGCATATGGTGCTGGGCAAGACACGTTGCGCAAACAGGCGCTCGGGCAGTTGGAGCTGGCGCGCAACATCAAACGAGCTCAGGTCGAACGCTTTTTTTCCGAACGTGTAAGCGACGCGCAGGTGTTCGCCGCCGACCCGTACTTGGGCACCGCGGCGACACAGCTGTGCAATGCCTACTTTTTGGCGGAGTCCGCTGACAAGGGGGCGCTTGCGGGACATGACGCCGGGCATTTTGAAGCCCCGGCCGCCTATCGTCAGGTTCACGATAGGCATCACGGTTTCCTGCGGCTGTTCGCAGAACAAAACGGTTTCTATGACCTCCTATTGGTCGACCTGCGACGCCAACAGGTCTGTTACTCGGTTAAGAAAGAGGCCGATTTCGCGGCGTCAATAGCCTCTCAACCGTTGCTCGCGGAGGTCGTGCGCGCGGCCGCACTTGGTTCGGCAGTGCTCTCCGATACACGTCCGTATCCACCCTCAGCCAATGCAGCCGCCCAGTTTGTCGCTGCACCGATCTGGAATGGGGATGTCATTATCGCTGTGCTGGTGCTGCAAGTATCCATCGAGGCTTTGGATGCGATTATGGGCGAGCGATCAGGCATGGGCGCTACCGGCGAAACTGTTCTTGTTGGGCCCGATTTCAACATGCGAAGCGACGCTCAACTCGACGTGGCGCGCCGAGTTGAAGCTTCATTTCGGGGGACGGTGAGCGACAACGGCATCGCTACGACGCCAGTGTATCGCGCCTTGGCCGGGGAGGTTGGGTTGGGCTTTGCCAGCGATCACCACGGCAGGCCTTGTCTCGCGGCCTGGTCTCCTGTGGAACTTCTGGGCACGCGCTGGGCTTTGGTCGCCACCATTGAGGCTTGGGAAATTGACGCGCAGATTGCTGCAGCTCTCAATGGCAAAATCGCGACAGCGCTAGTGCTTTCGTTGATGGTGGGTTTGTTGCTTGCATTTGGCGTGTCGTGGGTGACGGCCCGTGGGATCGCCTCAATTCGTCAGCAGGTAGTGGCGTTGGCTGCGAATGTTCACCGCGGAGTATTCGCAGCGCGCGGGAATCCAGCAGACGTGGGCGTCGATTTCCGCGGCGTCCTCGATGAGGTGAATGGGCTTGTGGCCGCGATGGAGAAGGTGACCAACGAGAAGACCCGACTCGAAGCGCTGATGGCGGGTGTGCAGCGGCTGGAGGCGTTGGGCACGTTGGCTGGCGGAATCGCTCATGACTTCAACAACAACCTGAGTTACATGCATGCCTGTGTCGACATCGTTCGCGGTTTGACCCCCGCCGAAGGGCCGACGGCGCCGCATCTGGAGCAGCTCGTGACGGCAATCGGCCGGGCCTCCGATCTCGTCAACCGCGTGCTCACCTTCAGCCGCCAGGGCCGGCATACTCCACGCCCGCTCAACTTCGTTGAGCCTGTCAACGAGGCGGTGGAGTTGGTTCGCGCTGCGATGCCAAAACGGATCGCTCTCGTGGTTGACCTTGGAGATGTTCGGCTGCCGGTGTTGGCCGATCCGACCGCCGTGCACCAGGCCGTGTTGAACCTGATGACCAACGCGATCTACGCGATGCGTGGAATCACCGGGGCGTTGGAGGTGTGCGTCACCGGTCGCGACGTACGGGCGCCGTTGCCGCACCCAGCTCTCAAGGCGTGCGAATACGCCGTGTTGCGGGTGTGCGACCAGGGCACGGGCATGGAGGCCGCGACCTTGGGTCACTTGTTTGAGCCCTATTTCACCACCAAGCCGGTGGGCGAAGGCACGGGGATGGGGTTGGCGCTGGTGCACGGCATCGTTGCTGCTGCGGGGGGCGCCATCACCGTGGAGAGTCACCTAGGCGTTGGCACCTGCTTTGAGGTCTATTGGCCTCTCATTGCCGATGAGTCGGCGGCGACAACCCATTCCTAGGCGGGCAGCGCCTTCAGCGACTCTGCCATTTTGGCGATCATCTCGTTTAGCTCCAGTACTCGAGCGCGGTCTTTGGCCACGACGGCGGCTGGGGCTTTGGCGACGAAGGCCTCGTTTCCGAGTTTGGCTGCGATGCGGTCGCGCTCGACAGTGGTCTTTTCGATCGACTTCTTCAGGCGTGCTGCCTCCTCAGCGAAGTCCACCAAGCCTGCGAGCGGCACAATGACTTGCATGCGCTCAAGAACTTTTACTGCCGCAGCGGCCTGTTGTTCTGCCGTAGCAGCGATCTCCAAGCGTTCGAGTCGTGCCAACGCCGTGATTTCGGCGCGATGGGCCTCCAAGCGGGCGCGGTCTTCGGCTGCGGGTACCGCCAGGTGTACGGTGATCGGTTTGCTGGGCGCCACGTTCGACTCAGATCGAATCGTGCGCATGGCAACGATGGCATCTTGCACCAAGCGGTAGTCCGCCTCGATCTCTTTGTCGACGAAGCTCGTGTCAGCTGCCGGGAAGGGCGCAATCATGATGGAGGCTCTGCGAGCGTCGATGGGCAGCTTTTGCCAAATCTCTTCAGTGATGAACGGCATAAACGGGTGTAACAGCCGCATCGCCTGTTCCAACACATGCATCAGCGTGGTCTGTGCCGCCCCCTTCGAGCGGGCATCGGTGCCCAAAAGACGCGCCTTTACCAACTCGATGTACCAATCACACAGCTCATTCCAGAAAAAGGCGTAAATCGCCTGGGCGGCGTCGGCAAAACGATAGGCCTCAAGCGCCTCGTTCACTTCGATCGTGGCTTGGTTTAGCCGCGAGAGAATAAAGCGGTCCGCCGGCTCCAGATGTGCGCGCACCGCACTGAGCGGCTCTGGTTTGCCATCCATGCGCATCATCGCGAAACGGGTAGCGTTCCAAATTTTGTTAGCAAACGCGCGGTAGCCCGCGATCCGTTCAACCGACAGCTTGATATCGCGACCGCTGGCCGACATGGCAGCCAGCGTGAAGCGCAGCGCATCGGCGCCAAAGGCCGGGAAGCCGTCGGGGTATTCATCTTTGAATTGCGGCGACATCTCTTCTTTGGTGCAGCCGTGGATGAGATGCAGCGGGTCGATGACGTTGCCGCGTGTCTTCGACATCTTGTCGCCGTGTTTGTCTCGCACCATCGCGTGCAAGTAGATCACTGGGAACGGCGGTTTGCCCATGAACTTGGTGCCCATCATCATCATGCGGGCCACCCAGAAGAATAAAATGTCGAAGCCCGTCTCCATCACCGACACCGGATAGAACGTCTTCAGCTCTTCGGTTGGGTCGGGCCAACCCAACGTCGAGAATGGCCACAGGGCGCTGGAGAACCAGGTGTCCAGCACGTCGGGGTCTTGCACCAGGCGCGTGCCGCCGCAACGCGGGCAGGCTGTGGGGGGCGTTCGCGCGACGAAAGGTTTGGCGTGGGAGTCAAAGCGTGGGTTGTCGTCGGTACCTGTGCCTTTGTCGCAGTCGCGGCAGTAGTAGGCGGGGATGCGATGGCCCCACCAGAGCTGGCGCGAAATGCACCAATCTTGGATGTTTTCCATCCAATGGTAGTAGGTCTTGGTCCAGGTCTCCGGCAGGATCTTGGTCGCGCCGCTTTTCACGGCTTCAAGCGCAGGGGCGGCCAAGGGCTGGGTGCGCACAAACCATTGCACAGACAGTGACGGTTCCACCACGGTCTCACAGCGCTGACAGTGGCCAATCGCCATCACGTGGGTTTCGCTCTTGCGCTCCAGACCCATCTCGGCCAATTCGGCCTTGATCTTGCGGCGCGCCTCGCCGCGCTCACGGCCGGCGTAATCCTGCCACTCCGTCATGCTGATTTCGGCGCGCATCGTCGCCACCGCTTGGGCGCCTACAATCGGGTCGGCATCGTGGCTCGCGTGGAGCTCAGGCGTTTGGCGGATGCGGGCGTCGACGTCGAAAATATCGAACAGCACGAGCTTGTGGCGCCGCCCTGTCTCGAAATCGTTAAAGTCGTGCGCCGGGGTCACCTTCACGGCGCCGGTACCGAACTTCGGATCGACCAGCACTGCGTCGCCGATGATCGGAATGCGATAGCCCAAAATAGGGTGGCGCACGTGCTTGCCGATCAGGTGCTTGTAGCGCCCGTCGTCCGGATGCACCGCCACCGCGGTATCACCCAGCATCGTTTCCGGACGTGTGGTCGCAACGACGATCTCGCCGCCGCCCTCTGCCAGCGGGTATGCGAACGACCACAGTTCCCCTTGAATGCCTTCGTCGTGGTCGACTTCCAGATCGGAGAGGGCGGTGTGGCAGCGCGGGCACCAGTTGACCAAACGTTCGGCCCGGTAAATGAGCCCTTCCTCGTGCAGCCTCACAAACACTTCGAGCACCGAGCGCGACAGCTGCTCATCCATCGTGAAGCGCTCACGCGTCCAGTCGAGCGAGCAACCCAATACCCTCAGTTGGTTGGTGATGCGGCTGCCGTAGGCGCGCTTCCATTCCCACACCCGCTTCAGGAATTCAGCACGGCCCAAGTCGTGGCGCGATTTTTTTTCAGTTTTCAATAGGTCGCGTTCCACCACCATTTGTGTTGCGATGCCGGCGTGATCGGTGCCGGGTAGCCAGAGCGTCTTGTGGCCCTGCATGCGGCGCCAACGGATCAACACGTCTTCTAGCGTGGTGGTGAGTGCATGGCCCATGTGCAACGAACCCGTGACGTTCGGGGGCGGGATGGCAATGCAGTACGCTGGCCCTTCGGCCTTCATGTTGGGAGCGAAGTAGCCGGCCTTTTCCCAAATCGGATACCACGTGCTCTCGGCACGAGTCGGGTCATAGGCTGCGGAGAGAGTGTCGGGGGTGGTCTCAGTCA
>JAKLEG010000381.1 GCA_022703175.1 Myxococcota bacterium
CCGTGCGAGCCGGCCGGGGCACCACTGAGGTCGCATGGATAGCCGTTGTCGCGGTCGGTGTACTCGCAATTGGTGGTCAGCGGATCGCAGGTGCCTGACGACAGGCAGCCACCGTTTTGGTCGGGGCAGACGATTCCGGCGCAGGCACCTAGGCAGACACTTTCGCAGTTGGTGCACGGAATCGAGACGGGCGGGTAGCTGCATTCACCCGTGGCGACGTCGCAATTGCCCACCGACGGGTAGGTGACATAGGTCGTGTTGCTGTCGGTGCAGGTTGACGTGGGGGGGGCGTTGCAGATCACCAGGGTACCGTGGCAATCGCCGCTCAGACAGTGGTCGTCCTCGGTGCAGGGGTCGGTGTCGTCGCACTCGTCGCCGTCAGAGGCCACACCATAGATACAGCGGTGGTTGATGCAATCGGAGCCGCTGCGGCGCTGACAGGTTCCCGGTAGGGCGCAGTCCTCGGCGACGTCGCATTCGGTGGTGCGGCAGACGCCATCGATACAGAAGGAGCCCACGCCGCATTCCTCGTGGCTGGTACACGCGAGAACGCAAGCGCGGTCGAGACACAGAAAGCCGTTTGAGCAGGCATCGTTGCTGTCACATTCTACGTCGCTGTGACTGCTGCTGCAGCTGGCGAGCATCGCGAGCGTCAGCGCCAGTACCGACAGTCGTACTCGGGGCACGGTGGTGCAACAGAATAGCAACTGGGTCATGTGCGCGGTCTCCTGGGGAGGGCTAATCTCAAAGTGCGCCGGCCCCGTTTAAGTGGACAGTTTAAATGCGTTGTCCACACCTGCCTGCTGGGCGTTGTAGTGCATCCTACGTGCCATCAGTGTGTAGGCCCTTGTCGCTGGACACAGCATAGCATGACACGATCGTCTGGCACGTTTAGGTGGCTGTGGCGTGGGGTTGGTGCCACCTCGTTGCCACCTCTAGGTGACGGGGGGGGGGCCGAACCTACGCGGAAGGCAGGTTTGATGAGGGGCTTGGGCGCGTCGCGCGTGGGGGCGGTTCACACAGCCCTTGTATGCCTGTGCGCCTGGCAGTATGGCGCCACGCGGTTTGTTTTGCCTTCAGCAAGGGATTGTCTGATGACCCCGAGGATGAGCTTGCGTGCGCTGGTGCTTGCGGTGGCTATGTTGATGGCGCCGCGGGTGGGTCGGGCTGAAGACGTTGGGCAACCGGTCATCGTGACCGCGGCGGAAACGGCCGACACGGCTGCCTCCGATGCGGTAGTCACGTCCGCACCAACGTCAGATCCTACGATGCTTGCTGCCGGGGTTTCGGGCGGCTTGCTCGTGACCACGTTGGTCTATGGCACCTTCGCCTGGTGGAAGGATGCCGGCTATGCGCCGTTTAGCCTTTACAACTCTGGGTTCTTTGGTCGCACCACCTACGCTGGCGGCTCCGACAAGACAGGACATTTCTTCGCCTGTTACTGGGGTGTGCACTTGTTGCAATACCTCTATGAACGTTTAGGTGTGCCCAGCGAGAACGCTTTCTGGTTGGGGTTAAGCGTCGCGCTTTTTGTCAGCACCTCGGTAGAATTGGTGGACGGTTTTACGCCGTATGGCTTTGAGTGGAACGACGTGGTGGCCAACGTCTTGGGGATAAGCGCGGCGCTGGCTGCTCAGCGTTATCCCGCCTTTGACGCGCTTGTAGGCTTCCGTCTGGGCTACGTTCCCACCGATCACTTCATGCGCCATGACAAGAACTACATCCGCACGATCAACGACTACTCTGGCATGATCTTCTATATGGACTTGAAGCCGGCAGGCCTTGAGCGGGCGTTTGGGATCGACCCCGGTTTTGCGCGCTACTTTGTTATTGGACCCACCTACAACACCTACGGCTATTCGCCGCGCAACCGTGCCTACAAGGAGCGGGAGGTGGGTGTATTTGTGGGTTTGAACATGCCTGAGGTGTTGGCGAGCGTCTTCGGCGCAGATTCGCCGTTGGCGGTTCAAGGCGGACGTGTGACGCGTTACTTTGCGCTACCGTTTACCGACGTCAGTCTGGTGCGTGAAATGAACCACGACAGCAATCGCGTGAACTTCGGGGTGGCGAACCGCGCCGAGAGCCGCTTCTAGCGACGCGTCGCCTGCTTTGGGCGGATCTTCTTGGCAGGTGCTTTGACTTGGGCCTTCGCGGGACGCTTGCGGGCGCGGACGTTGGTGCGCTTGGCTTTCGCGGGGACTTTACCCGTTTTGGCTTTGCTCGCCACGGTGGTCATCCACAAGAAGTCGTCCGACAACGTGCCTTGGTGGATGCCCGTCAGGTGGTCGTAGAAGGTTTGGGTCAGTTGACCCACCCGCCCGTGGTTCACTTCTACCGTGGTGCCATTGACCATCAAACTACCAATCGGCGTGACCACGGCCGCGGTGCCTGCCGCGAAGATTTCGGTGACGTCGCCTTGCTCGATGCCTTTGACAATTTCATCCAGCGATACCAGGCGCTCCTCGGTGTGCAGGCCCATGCTGGCTGCGATTTGCAGGATGGAGTCACGGGTAATGCCTGGCAAAATGCTGCCTGACAGCGCCGGGGTCACCAGCGTGTCATCAATCACAGCGAAGATGTTCATGCCACCCAGCTCTTCGAGGTAGCGGCGTTCTCTCGCGTCCAGAAACAGCACCTGGTCGCAGCCGTTGGCGTAAGCATTGCGGCCCGGCAGGAGGCTCGCAGCATAGTTACCCGCCGATTTGGCGAAGCCGATGCTGCCTGGCACCGCGCGCACATATTGCTGCTCGACGAAGATCTTCACCGGTTTGAAGCCCTTCGGGAAGTAAGGGCCCACAGGCCCAGCGATCACAAAGAACAGATAGTTGGAGGCGACGCGTACACCCAAGGCCGCCTCGGTAGCGATGATAGTTGGGCGAATGTAGAGCGAGCCTGCACCTACGGGGGGCACCCAATCACGGTCCAAATCGACCAGGGTGTGCACCGCCTCAAGGAACAATTCGGGCCCGACAGCGGGCATGCACAGACGGTCGGCGGAACGGTCCAGTCGCTCGGCATGTTTATCGGCACGGAACAGCGCAATACTGCCATCCACGCGGCGGTGAGCCTTGAGCCCCTCGAACACCTGCTGCGCATAGTGCAGCACGTTGGCCGAGGGCGCGATGGCCAGTGGTTGATGGGCCACGATGCGGGGTTGGTGCCAACCTAAGTCCGGGTTCCATTCACATTGAAACATGCGGTCGGAGAAGGTGCGGCCGAAAACCAAGTGTTGATGTTTCTTGGCAATCTCGGCCTTCGAGCTGGATTTGACCTGAGAGATAGCGATGCGCATCGGTTGACTCCATCGGCCTTCCCAAACGGCCGCGTGACCTACCTAGTATGGGAGCCACCGGTGGGCAACAGCTGGCTCAGACGGTTGTCTTGACCTTGTAAAGAACCCTGTGTTAGCAAGTGCTTAGGACTCCTAATGAAAAATTACGGTTCTGTCGCACTCCTCGAGCGCTTGATGTTTGGCCTGCAACGGCTGGCAGCCGTGGGGCGCGCGGAGGCGTGGCAGAGGGACCAGGCGTTGGGGCTCACGCCCACCCAAGCCGAGATTTTGGCCCTGCTTCAGCGACGCAAAGGCGCGGGGCTTACCCTGTCGAGTGTGGCCGAGGAGCTGTGTATCTCGATGCCCACAGCCAGCGACGCTGTGACGACGCTGGTGAGGAAGGGCCTGGTTACAAAAGTCGCATCGGTGACTGACAGGCGCGCGATGGCTTTGCGGTTGTCTGCGCGGGGTCGGGTCATGGCGCGCAAGGTGGGCGGTCCTCCTCCTGTCCTGGCGTCAGCGGTCGCGTCGCTTGGGGTTGACGAGCAGGCCGGCATGTTGCGTGGGCTTGTGGGGGTGATTCGGGCGCTCGATGCCACGTCGGCGGCGCCGCTTGCGCGCATGTGCGTCGTGTGTGAGCACTTCGAACCCCATCGATACTCAGGAGCCGACAGGCCGCATCACTGCACCTACTTGATGAGCCCCGTGGGGCCCTTGGATCTCCAACTCGATTGTCCCGCGCACGTGCGGGGCACCGCCTTGCATCGTGATCAGGTCTGGGCCGCCTTCATGAAGAAGACGCCCATTGTTCAAGCTCGTTCCAAAAGGAGGAACCCGTGTTGAGCTTCATTTTGGCTGCGTCGCTAACCGCGACTCCGGCCGCCAAGGTCGACGCTTGCGTCGATTGCCACCGTAAGAGCTCTCCCAACATCGTGGCTGATTGGGAGGCAAGCAAACACAAACCCAATGGTATCGGCTGTGCTGATTGTCATGGTTTTGAGCACAAGGGTAAGGATGACGCGGCCAAGGCGGGCATTCCCACGCCCGATACTTGTGCACAGTGCCATGCCCAGCAGGTGGAGCAGTTCAAGGGCGGTAAACACGCTATGGCGTGGGCCTCGATGAACGCGATGCCGACGATTCATTGGCAACCCATGGCGATGACCGATGGCATGAAGGGGTGCGGGGGTTGCCACAAGCTGGGCATTAAGAGCGAGGCGGAGATCAGGGCCTTGCGCGAAAAGGGTGAATCGTTCGGTATCGCCTCGTGCGATGCCTGTCATACGCGCCACCTGTTTTCGGTGGACGAGGCCAAGCAACCTCAGGCGTGCCAAACCTGCCACACCGGTTTCGATCATGCGCAGTGGGAGATGTACTCGGGCTCGAAGCACGGCGTGCGGGCAATGCTCAAACAAAACAAGATCTTACCAGCGACCGCTGCGGCCCCGACATGCCAAACCTGCCATATGCAAGGCGGCCATCACGGTGTGGATACCTCCTGGGGCTTCTTGGCGGTGCGCTTGCCGTTGCCGGAAGACAAACAATGGGCTGCCGACCGCGTGACCATTCTGCAGGCGTTGGGGGTGTTGGATCCAAAGGGCAACCCCACGGCCCGTCTCGACGTCGTGAAGGCCGCGAAGGTCGCGAAGCTGACTCAAGAAGAGTGGCAGAAGGGGCGCGATCAAATGCTCGCTACCTGCAGTCAGTGCCACGCCACGGCCTTTGCCAAAAACCAGCTTGAGCACGGCGATGAGATGATCCGCGACGCCGACCACCTGATGGCCGAGGCGATTCGCGTGGTGACGGACCTGTACGCCACGGGCACGCTGAGCAAGCCCAAAGGCTATGCCGCGGCTTTCCCTGATTTGTTGACCTTCCACGATGCGCCCACCGTCGTGGAGCAAAAGCTCTTCGTGATGTTCTTGGAGCATCGGATGCGCGCCTTCCAAGGTACCTTCCACGCCAACCCCGACTATGCACTGTGGTACGGCTGGAGCGAGCTGCAGCGCGATCTCACCGAGATCAAAGAGCTTGCGGCCGACATGAAGGCCAAGAAGGGTAAAAAGAAGTAGCGCGTGACACCACGAGCACGCTGACCGGCAGAAGCCTTCAGCGTGCTTTTGTGGTTGGCTCGACGGCGATCGGGACCCGCGAGTTGCAGGTCGCCAGCCGCTTCCACCGGCTCATCGCCGTCGTGGGTCGCCTGCCCGACACCGGGTGGTGGCAGAGCGCTGGTTGGCGCGTGAGGTCAGACAAGACGCTTTGTTCGATGGATGTTTCGCCGTTGCTGGTGGCGGCGGGGGCTTACCCTCGTGGGGCCCTGGGTTGCAAGCGCGCCTTGCCGAGTTGCGGACCCGCGGCACTTGTGGTTCTTTTCGGCATGGCTTGTGTCGAGCTTCGATGCGGCCCAAGAGGCACTATGGAATTTTCGCGTTTCTCAAAAATCGTGGTGGTCGTGGGTGTGCTCGGCGCGGCGGCGTGTGATGAGCCGTTGGCCGAGGGTGAAGCGTGTGACCTGCGCTCGGGCGATTTGGCGATCAGCGAGATTATGGCCAACCCGTTGGGCGATGACACCGGGCGGGAGTGGTTTGAAATC
>JAKLEG010000382.1 GCA_022703175.1 Myxococcota bacterium
GTCAGGCGCTGGCGACCTTTCCTTTGGCTTCACTAGAAGCGTGGGCTTATGCGACCAGTCAAGCCGCGGAATGCGAAGAGACGAATCTCGCCGCCCAGGCTTTGCGTGCGCGCAACCTAACAGAAGCCGCAACGCTGGTGACGGCCCGCTGCCTGCTTAGGGTGGGCCGCTACCAAGAAGCTCTCACCCTGTGTGGTGACGGCGCTGTTGAACCAAGCGTTGCGTCCGTGCGGGCCAAGTCGCTCTATTGTCTTGGGCGTGCTGACGCTGCCCGCGAACAATGTCTTGCGGCGTTGCCGACGGCCCAGGGCCACAATCGTCAGGAGCTTCTCGAAACTCTCGGGCACGCCTACATCTCGGGTGGCGCCCTGAAGGAAGGGGGCCAGGCGTTAGATGAGGCACTAACGATCGCTGAGGCGTCGGCCGACTGGCAACGGATCGCAGCTGCGAAGCACAGTCTCGCTGTCGTCGTGCATCGCCAGGGAGATCTGCAGCGAGCCGAAACGCTGTACCGCGAATCGTTGATTGGCTCCGAACCGTTGGTGGCCAACGTGCGCACGCTGAATCTGGCGACGTTGCTGCAAGACCAGGGGAGTGTCGTTGAGGCGCGTGAGCTTTACCGCGAGGCTTTCTCTCGGGCGGTGGCGTTAGCCAACCAAAAAGATGAGCTCCGCGCAGGCGTGAATCTAGCCAACTTGGAGGTTACTCTCGGCAATTTGGCCGCAGGGGAGGCCGCAGCCAAGCAAGTGGTCGTAACCGCCCGTGAGGGGCAGTCACCCCATGCGGAGCTGCTGGCGACGTTGGTGTTGGCCGAAGCCTGTCTGGAGCGCGAGGCTATTCCAAGTGCTCGCGCCGCGTTGCAGCAGGCCGAGTCATTGCTGGTAACCGTGCAGGATCCGACGGCAGTCGCGGAAGCGAAGCTCTTGCAGGCGCGCGTGACCTTCGCAGAAGGGCACCTCCAGGTCGCATTGGCGGCAGTGTCTGAGTTGTTGACCGTGGGCTGTGCGGCACATATCGCAGCGCAACGGGCATACTGGCATGCCTTCTTTGCCGCAGCGTCGGGTGTCTCAGAGACAGGAGCGCTTCAGGCTGCGTCTGAAGCGGTCATCGCGGCTCGTCAGGGGACGCCTGAGTTCTTGTGGCGCGCGCTGGTGGTGGCGGCGATGTTGGCTGGGCGTGAACGTGCCGAACTGGCCAAACCTGCGCTGGAGGAGGCGCAGCAGGTCTTGGATGGTTGGCTTCTGAGGATGCCCAGCTCCGTGCGGGCGACGTACCTCGGAGCTGCGTCGCGGCGACTTTTGGCGCGTCGGCTGCAGCAAAGCCAAGCCCTTGAGTCGACGCGTCCACGAGGCGAGCGCTCGGGGATCGAACGGCGGCTGCTCTTGATCAATCGGCGCCTCGCGCGTGAACGGGAGCTGAAACCATTGTTGGAGCAAATCCTCGACACCGCCATCGAGTTGATGGGCGCCGAGCGCGGCTTTCTGCTTCTGGCCGAGGGACAAGGGGTCAAGGTGGCAGTCGCACGCAACCTTGAGAAGCGTTCGCTTGAGGATGGCCGTCAGCGTTTTAGTCGTTCCATGGCTAGCCATGTGCTTCTCCACGGCGAAACAATGCTTGCGACCAATGCCCAAGAAGATGAACGATTTTCAGGGGTTGAGAGCGTTGCTGCGTTGCGGGTGCGTTCGGTTATTGCTGTGCCGCTCAAAGCTGCGTTGGGCGGCGATGACCCGGTCATTGGCGCGCTCTATCTCGACCACCGTTTCCAGGTCCGAGCGTTTACCGAGGCTGATGTTGAGCTATGCGAGTCGTTTGCTGATTTGGCGGCCGTGGCAATGGGCAACGCCCGGTTGCTTTCGCAAACTCGGTCGCAAGAGCAGGCGTTAGCGGCGCAAAATGAGCAGTTGGCGCGGCTGAACACACAACTGCAGCGAGAGGCCGCGGCCTATGCCGAGGAGGCCGAACATGCCTTGCGTCGACTGCGTGAAGAAGGCCCCTCGCTGGGTGTTGGACGTGGGTTTGAACGGATTGTTGGCAAGAGTGACCGTTTGCGCGAAGCGCTCCGCCTCGTCGAACGGTTCGCCGAAACCGATGTGCCGGTGATGATTCGTGGCGAATCCGGGACGGGCAAGGAGCTCATCGCCCGGGCGCTGCACGAGCGGTCAGGTCGACGGGCGCGGCAGCTCGTGAGCGTCAACTGTGGTGCCATCCCCGAAACCTTGATGGAGAGCGAGTTGTTCGGCCACGCGCGTGGGGCCTTCACTGGTGCCACGCGTGACCGCCCAGGACTGTTTGCGGCCGCCGAAGGGGGCACAATTTTCCTGGACGAAATCGGCGAGATGCCCGCGTCGATGCAGGTCAAGTTGCTGCGAGTGTTACAGGAGAAAGAATATCGGCCGGTCGGTTCTAATGAGGTCCGGCATGCCAACGTACGGGTGGTGTGTGCTTCACATCGAGACCTGCAGGCGTTGGTCGCAGCCGGCAGTTTTCGTGAGGATCTGCTCTACAGGTTGCAGGTCGTGGAGATACCGGTACCGGCGTTGCGTGAGCGGCGCGAGGACATTCCGGCGCTGGTCGAGCGGTTCTGCCAAGCGTTGGGTCAGCAAAGCGCCGAAGCGCGCTTTACGCCCGAGGCTATGGCATGCCTATTGGCCTACGATTGGCCTGGAAACGTGCGTGAATTGGAGAACGAAATCAGGCGCGCGGTGGCCTTGTGCGATGGCCGTGTGGATGTCCAAGATCTTTCAGAGAAACTCCAAGGGAAACGCGCGCAAGCGTCAGGTACTCTGGCCGACGTCAGTCGCGGCTCGCTGTACGAGATTTTGGGGGGGTTCGAACGCGAGGTCCTGCTCGCCACGCTTAAACGCACCGGTTGGAACGTGCGCAAGGCGGCTGTGGAGCTGGGCTTGTCGCGCGCCGCTTTCTATACCCGTATGCAAAAGCTCGGAATCACGCGTGAGGCGCATGGCGACTGACCACGGGTGTCGGTGGACCTAGCCCTTGTAGAGCATTCCGGCCGCGGTTTCGCGAGCGCGAGGCGCTCCAGGGAGTTCCCGGAGCCTTTCGCCAAATGCTTGTCGCAGCGCACTCATCAAACCAGGCCAGGCGGGCGCCTCCGTAACAACGATCACAGGCGCTGTTGCTGCTTGGCTGTGTTGCTGCAGAAGCTCATAAACGCCTTGGGAGATTGCATCGCTTATGGTTTGGCCGCGGGCAATCAAGGTCGCCGCGGGAACTGCATGGATGCTGCCGGCCACTGTGACGTCCAGAGTTTCAGGGGGCAGCGGCGCGGCGATGTAATCTGCCACTTGTTTTCGCACAGCCTCGATCAGCTGCGGGTCATCGTTGACGTCGACACCGGTGTGGCGCAAAAGCTCCGTTCCGACCAGGGCGACCAGTTCGTCAGTGACTCGGCCACTGCCAGCCTGCGGCAAGAACCGCGTCAGATAGGGTGGAGCTGCACCTTCCATGCGGAGTTCGGTCCAGCGCGCACCAACCAGAACGATGACGGGGGCGACGTCAGCGGGCAACTCCAGGGCTTGGGTGAAGCAGGTATTATCGCTAATCGCCTGCAGTTCGCTGATGCCTACTGCGGTGAGTAGGTTGCGGATCGGTTCCAGATGTTTCGGCGTGACGTGGATTGGAAGCACGACGGTGAGCTTTTCAGGCATGTCGCCTTCGAGCGGTTCCAGCAAACGTTGGAGATCGTCGAGAAACAGCTGCATCAGAGGGATCGGGCCACTCTTGGTTATGATCTCGACAGGGGAGTTCTGCAAGAGCTCAACGCCTAGCTGTCGCGCGACGCTTAGGACAAGCGGCGTCCGTGGGGGAAGCGTGGCAAGCGTTAACAGTTGCGGTAAGCGTGTGCGGTCCGCCTGCCAGTTGTCTGTGAGTTCCTGCTCCTGTGAGGGGCGATCGCCGGGACTGAGACATCGAGGTTGGGTACCTGCAAGATCTAGGATCCAGCTTTGTGCCACGGCAGGAGCAAGGGGCTCTGGTGGGGGCGTGACCTCGCGAGGCAACGGGACAGGCGCTGGGGGGCTCTCGGGTGCGGGTGCTGGCGGCGGGGTCGCCTCCGGCGCGAAGGCCGGTGGGGGCGTGCGTTCGGGCGGGAGCGGCTCTGGTGTCGCCGTCGTGGCGGTCTCGGTTGGTGCAGGTATCGCAGCGGGTTCGCCTGCCAGAAGTGAGTCCAGGACACTTTGCTCTTCAGCATCGAGCGCTAATTGAGCGTCTGGCGTGCTCGCACAAGCGCGTCCAGGTTCGTTGGGTAGTAGCGTGGGCCGACGGCTTTTGCGTTGTGGGGCCCGAGCACCGTCGCCATGCTGGGTGACCACTTGGGCCACCAACGCGTCGGACTGTGGATCTAAGTCAACGAACTCAATTCCCATGCCGGGTGGGTTGTCCGGCTCGCTAGCCTCTTCAGGACGCCGTGACCAACGGACAATGCCCACACCGCGCAGCACACGACTCTTATCCTCAAGTGAGTAGTCAAAGTGCACACGGCTGCCGACAGGGGCCGGATCAGAGGCACGGATGAAGATGCCGGTCCTCGATAGGTTCTGGGCAAAACGCGCGACGAAGGTCTCGCGGTCCGGATACTTCAAGTTCACCTTGATCCGGACTTCGACGCGTTTGGGGCGATCCACTTGCGACATTCGAGCTGCCGCTAGTCCTTCAGGGTGTAAGTGAGCGTGACGTCTTTCTTTTTCCGACTCAACTTCACAGTGGTGGTTGCCCCCAGTTTCTTGAGCACCGCGGTCAGTTCCTCAACGCTGTTCGTTGTTGTGTCATTGACCTGCAGCAGGAGGTCGCCGTTCTTAATTCCCAACTGATCTATCAGGCTCTTGGGCTTGACGTTCTTCACCGCAAGCCCGGCTGGCTTGGCCGGGCTGAGCTTCGGGCCTTTGCCGGCAAGGGCGGCGGCATGCAGCTCGCGCATCAGCCAGTCGCGTTTGACCGCATAGCTATCGCCACTGACGTCGATCCCTTTGATCTCGATGCCAACCAACGCATCGATGTCTGGGCCCACGTCCAACGCCAGCGCAGCGACGGGTTGGGCCGCAGCAGGCGCCGCGACTTGGCTGACCCCGCGTTGCAGGACGTCCATGATGTCCTCCATCTTGGAGAACCGTTCACCCACCGATTTTTCTAGCGCGTCGATACGGCCGGTCATATCGGTCGCCGTATTAGCAGCGGGGGGCGTGGTCATTTGCGTTTCGAGCTTTTTGAGCTGGGCCTCTAGGGCGCCAACTCTCTCTTCAGAGACGCCGCCACAGCCAACGAGGGTCAAAACGGTTCCAAACGCGACACCGGTGCGCTTCAACATGAGAGTCTCCTCTTGATGCAGGTCGATGTCCCTATGCTAGTGCTAGCAGGCGTCCGGCGCAAAAAAGCGGAGAGTCAATAAAGACACAGTTACCGAGACTGCAAAATCGTGGTCAACCTGTCGAAGATCTCCTGCAGGGCCGCGGGGTTGTTGCCGCCCGCTTGAGCGAGTTCCGGTCGACCGCCGCCTTTGCCACCCATCAGGGGGGCCAGCTCTTGCACTAGCTTACCGGCCTGTACACGCTCGGTCAGTTCCTTGCTCACCGTGATCAAGAGCGACGCTTTGCCGTCTGCTGAGCTTCCCAAACACAACACGCCAGCGCCCAACCGTTCGCGCAGCTTGTCCGACAGTTCGCGCAAGGCCTTGGCATCGACGCCGTCCATGCGCGCCGTCAGTAGCTTGATGCCGTTGATCTCGCGGACCTGATTCAGCAGATCACCGGCGGCATCGGCGAGTTGGCCGCGGCGGAGTTCCGTACGTTGCCTCTCCAATTCGCGGGTGGTGACGATGAGGCGAGCGTAAAGCTGCAAG
>JAKLEG010000383.1 GCA_022703175.1 Myxococcota bacterium
CGGTCATCTTTTTTTCGAACACGATTTCGTTTTGTGAAAGCGCGGTCTCGGTGAAACCGAGATTACGGTAGCCCTGCGCAAAGATTTCCCAAAATTCATCGTTCACAGAGTGCCGCACGCCCAGAACGTCATTGCCGTTGGCAAACCAGCGCTCGTAGGGCGGATGCGTAGGCAGCCAAGGCTCCGAAAGCGCGGAGATGGCTGTTTGTTGCGCACTCGTCAATGGCCATGACTGACTCGACGCGACCAGCACCCGCCGCATCGCGGAGGTCAAACCTGGGTGTTGCTCGTGCGAAGCTGCCGCAAGCAACGCCTCCACAGCGCTGGCGACGAGCTGTGGTTCACCGCATTGGATCGCCGCCTCAATCAGCGAGAGCAGCAGCGTCGCTGCGCCCGTACCGAGTTTCAGGGTCACGTTGTCTAGAGGTTCTCCAACTTTTTCGCGGCTCTGGCCAAGCGACATGGCCGCCACCAAAGAACCCAATGCGCGCGCACGCACGATCGCGTCGCAGCGGACAAAGGGGTTGGTTCCTAGGTTCCGCGCCTGAGCAGCTTCGTAGAGTGCCGCGGCGAGTGTAGCGGCGTCGGTAGGTGAGGTGAGGGGGTCAAAGGTGAAGGCGCCATTGCTATTTAGATAGACGGCTGGCGAACCGGCCAGCGTCCCGGGCACCGGCGTCGCACCAACGTCTGTGCTGCCGAACAAGGCGTAGCATAGATCGGCCGCCGAGCTGGGAACGGACGTCGGACCCAAGGTATCGACCAGCGTCTGCCGAAACGCCGGATCGGTGGCGCGTGCCTGCCACAGGGCCACAACGGTAGCAGGCGTGAGGCTTTGGGGGGGCGTGTTGTCTGTGAGCGCAGCCGCCAGCGCGAGACGCTGGGGGGGCGTGATATTCGACATGTTGGGCACTGATAACACTCCCTGCATCCGCACGCGGTCGGCACCGCAAGCGATTGTCTGATGATGGGCACCTTCACAGGCCGATGACTCGGTCGCGGCTGGTCGTGCTTATTCGGCCTCGCCCAAGAAAAAGAAGGCATCCACGACGTCAATGGCCATCTCGGGTTGGGTGTTTCTCTTTTCGATCAGGTAGTCCGTCAGGTCGTCAGAATCGAGCTCGTCGGCATCGGCCGGCAGACTTTCGGCATACTCCAGGCACGCGCGCACCGCCTTGAGCAATTGCGCGGCGCCCTCGTTGGTGAGGCCCTTGGCGCGCAGCATACCTATGATCGCCTCGGGGGTGGCCTTAGCGTCCAAAAGCTGCACGAAGGCGCTTTCGGCCAACGTTTGCCCGGGCGTTTTGTGCTCAGTTGCCGCTTGGGTTTGTGGCGATGGCCGTGGTTTGCCGTCGAGCTTGCGGTGGGGAGGGCCTGCTGGTTTGCGGGGCTTCTTGGGGGTTGGCATGGGCGTTCTCAGCTTTTCCGGACGGCGATGGGCGTGGGCGACATTGCACACCCGCGCCGTATACACCGCCTTCTGAAACAAAAAACAGTGAATTGTGCACGCCCGCGTCGCGACTTGCGCGCCCTGGTCACGGCAGCATCGATCAAGGCTTGCGCCTGTGGACCTAACTAGGCTATCCCACTCACTTTTTTTGTGGTTGGGCGGCTTGACAGTGGCGCTTTGGCCCCTATCATGCCTCGTGATAACTAGATACTGCGGCGTATTTATTGAGAAATTACGCTTTGGAGGGTGTTGAGCTATGGGTAAAACGATTGGTATCGACTTGGGCACGACGAACAGCGTTGTGGCGATCATGGAAGGCGCCGAGCCCAAGGTGCTCACCAACGAAGAGGGTGGTCGCACCACGCCATCGGTTGTGGGCTTTGGCAAAGATGGCGAAGTGATGGTGGGTCAGGTTGCGCGCCGGCAGGCTATCACCAACCCCGAAAACACCGTCTATTCTATCAAGCGCTTCATGGGCCGGCATTTGAACGAAGTGCCGCAAGAGATCGGCCGGGTACCTTACAAGGTGATTCCGGGCGACAACGACATGGCCTACGTGAACATCGATGGCAAGAAGGTGTCGCCGCCTGAGGTTTCGGCCAAGATCCTGCAAAAGCTGAAACGCGCTGCCGAGACCTACCTGGGCCAACCGGTGACCGAAGCGGTCATTACGGTGCCTGCGTACTTCAACGACGCTCAGCGCCAAGCCACCAAGGATGCCGGCCGCATTGCTGGCCTTGAGGTAAAGCGCATTATCAATGAGCCTACGGCCGCGGCACTTGCCTACGGCATGGATAAGAAGAAGGACGAAGTCATCGCCGTGTACGATTTCGGTGGTGGTACCTTCGATATCTCAATCCTGGAAGTGGGCGAAAACGTTGTAGAAGTTCTTTCCACCAATGGTGATACCCACCTGGGTGGCGACGACATCGACGAGCGCGTCATCCAATATCTGATCGCCGAATTCAAGAAGGACCAGGGCATCGATGTTTCGCGCGACAAGATGGTGTTGCAGCGCCTGAAGGAGGCCGCCGAGAAGGCCAAGATCGAGCTGTCCACCGTGCCCGAGACCGACATCAATCTGCCGTTCCTTACGGCCGATGCTTCGGGTCCGAAGCACATGAACATGAAGCTGTCGCGCGCCAAGCTTGAATCACTGGTGGCGGACATCATCGAGCGCTCCATTGAGCCGTGCAAAAAGGCCTTGGCCGACGCGAAGAAGGCGCCGGGCGACATTGCCGAGGTGCTGTTGGTCGGCGGTCAGACCCGCATGCCGATGATTATCGAGACCGTGCGCAAGTTCTTCGGTAAAGAGCCGAACCGTTCGTTGAACCCCGACGAAGTCGTGGCCGTGGGCGCCGCGGTACAAGCGGGTGTGTTGGCCGGCGAAGTGAAGGACTTGTTGCTGTTGGATGTGACGCCGCTGTCCTTGGGCATCGAGACCTTGGGCGGGGTGATGACCACGCTGATTCAGCGCAACACCACCATCCCTACCAAGAAGAGCGAGGTGTTCTCCACCGCCGCCGACAACCAGACCTCGGTGGAAGTGCATGTGCTGCAAGGTGAGCGGCCGATGGCGGCGCAGAACCGTACGCTGGGCAAGTTCCACCTGGACGGCATTCCGCCAGCTCCGCGCGGCGTGCCACAAGTAGAAGTTACGTTCGATATCGACGCCAACGGCATCGTGCACGTGATGGCCAAAGACAAAGCGTCGAACAAAGAAACTCGCATTCGTATTGAGGCGGGCAGCGGCATCTCCAAGGACGAGATCGACCGCATGGTGAAGGATTCGCAGGCGAACGAGGCCGACGACAAGAAGCGCCGCGAGGAGATCGAGACGCGCAACAAGGCCGATTCGCTCTGCTACCAACTGGAGCGCAACCTGGCGGAGTACAAAGACAAGCTGGACGACGCCACCAAGCAAGATTTGGAAGCCAAGATCAAGAGCACGCGCGCCGCGGTCGAGGCCAATGACGCAGATCGCATCAAGAAGGAAATGGACGCGCTGTTGGCCGCAAGCCACAAGATGGCCGAGAAGATGTACCAGTCGGCACCCGGGGCGGGCCCAGGGGCTGCACCAGGCGCCGGTGGACCGGAAGCTGGGCCTGGCCAGACGCCGCCGCCTGCTGGTGACAAGGGCAAGGTGGTGGACGCGGAGTTCGAAGAGAGCAACTAGCGTACATTGACCGCACGCACGCGTGTAGTCTGAAGACCTTCACGAGGCCGCGATTCTCAGCATGCTCTGGGGGTCGCGGCCTTTGTGTTGGTTGTTCTGGTAGCTGTGTTACGCTTCACGGAATGTCTTATCGCATGCGATTGTGTGGGGTCGCCGTTTTCCTCTCCTGCTGGGGCTGTGGTACGCCGCCCCCCCATTTGGTCGTAACCATTGCCGATCCAGCCCAGGTGGCCACAGACTTTGCTGAGCTGTGGGTGGGCACCTCGGCGACTGCCGTTAAGCAGGTGGCGCTGTCTTCGCACAGCCTGCCGTTAGCGATTACGGTGACCCGAGTCACAGCGGGGGAGGCCGAGCTATGGGTGGAAGCTCGGGATGCCATGGGCGAGCCGCTGGGACGGGCGCGTACCCAGGGACGCTTTGCTCGCAGCGGTTCACCCAGCGCCACCGCCACGCTGGAGAAGGCCTGCGCGAGCGACGCCCAGTGCGTTGACAGCTCATTTTGTAACGGTGCTGAGCGTTGCGTCGAAGGTGTCTGCCTGGATGGCGACGCCGCCTGTCGTACCAGCTTCCCTTGTATTGTCAGCACCTGCGTCGAGCAGGGACAGGGCTTGGGAACATGCGCCGAGGCGGTGGACCACACCCTGTGTGCGCCTGGCAACTACTGCAATCCAGTGGCCGGCTGCGTGCCTGGACAAGGTTGTCAGATTGACGCCGATTGTGACGACGGCAGTGTTTGCAACGGCGTGGAGCGCTGCCTCGGATTGGTGTGCGGTCGCGGCACCCCACCCGACGTGGCTGACGCCGATTTGTGCACCGTCGATGGCTGCAGCGATGATGTGGGTGGCGCGGTGCACGTGGCAGACCCAAGCCTCGACGGCAATGTCTGCACGTTGATCGGCACCGGGCGTGAAATTTGCGTGGCTGCTGCGGGGGGCTGTGTGCTCTCACGTTGTGGAGACGGCTTCATCGACACGAGCGCAACGCCTGCCGAGCTCTGCGATGACGGTGCCCAAAACACCGATACCTGGGCCAACCTGCGCTACTGCAATACCGCCTGCAGCGGTTGGGCAGGCTATTGCGGTGATGGGGTCGTGGCTGCCGAGGAGGACTGCGACGATGGCAACGCCATCGCCGACGGGAACGACTGCAGTGCTAGCTGCACCTGGGCTGGGGTGGCCGCCGGCACCGACGGCTGGTCTGGCCTTGGCAACTCTGATTTTGGTCCATGGACCACCCGCATGGTGGGGAGCTCGCTGAGCTATTATGGCATTTGGGTGCCGTACTACGGCGACATTTCGACCTTGGCTGCGGCGATGGCCCCCGATGGCACGCGGTACGTAGCCGTGTCGGCTCGGATTGACTGGGATTTCGAAGAGGTGTTTGTGCTCGTCGCCGCTGTGAACGGGAGCTATCGGCCCCTGGAGTCGTCGGGAGCGGCCGGCATCAGTGCTACGCACAGTCCCTCCGAGAGTCCGGCCATTGCGATTGGCGCCGACGGCTATCCGGTGGTGGCGTGGGTAGACATGAGTACTGCATACTACAACTACGTGGTGTTTGTGCGCCGCTACGATGGTCAAGCGTGGCAAGAGGTCGGAGTCAACTCGGCTCGTGCGACGGGAATTACGGGTGCGGTGGGGGATAGCAGCCTGCCAACCCTTGTCATCGATTCTTTGGGGCGACCGGTGGTGGCTTGGGAATGGCATCAGGGATCCCGGCAGAACATCTGTGTCAAGGCGTTCGATGGCACGGCGTGGGTGGAGCTCGGGGCCGGGTCGGCGAGTAGCTACTGCCTGAACGGCAGTACGTCCAAAGGGACTAAGCCAGCACTGGCGGTGGCGCCGGGTGGTGTCATCTATGCTGCATGGAGGGATGCTGGTTCCGGTATCCCGCAGGTGTATGCAAAAAAGTGGGATGGCGCAGCGTGGGGACCGTTGGACGTAAGCTCAGCCTCCAGCGGTGGTGTAAGCAGCGCGAGCTTGGGCATCGATGCGTTAGCGCTCGCGGCGGATTCACTTGGCAATCCGGTGATAGCTTGGAACGACCGAGGTCCGGGGCCGACCCCAGAGTCGGGTAGCGTAAAGTTTTTGGTGTCTGGCCCCTTGAGCCCGACAGGGCAAAGGGAGCAAGAAAGTGATAATCCGAGACGGCCTGATGAAGCTGGTAGTCAAAGTTCATGACGTGGTTGAGCTGA
>JAKLEG010000384.1 GCA_022703175.1 Myxococcota bacterium
GTTGTGGCCCACCTCGGAGTTACCTAGGTCGGCATCGCTCGGCATACCCACCGCTTTGCCGTGAGCTGCGAGCGTTAGGTTCAGGGCGTTGTGGGAGATGCGAGCTAGGTTGGGTTTCTTGGCAAGCGCCACGGCGTCGGATTCGTCGCCTTTGCCGATGCCGACGCCATCCATAATAGCGAGCAACACAGGTCCGGGAACTTCGAGGCCGGGCACACGCGTGAGTTTGGCATTGGACATGGGGGAGTTTTCCTTGCGTAGTTGGCGGGCACTGGGAGCACAATCTGTCGTGTTTGTCGAGGAGTGTAAAGGTTCGCGACGAACTCGCGGGCACGCCAGGTATGGACAATGGCGTGCCAAGGTTTATCGTAGAGTTATGAGCATCAACTCGGTGATGGCGGTGGCGCAGAGTGGCTTGGCGTTCGAGTCGAGGCGCATGGATACGTCGGCCAACAATGTGGCCAACGTGAGTACGGAGGGCTTCCGGGCCTCCCGGGTTACGGGTGTGACGCAAGAAGGTGGCGGTGTGCGTGCCGAGGTGCAAGCGACCAACGCGGGCACCAACCTAGTGGACGAGACGGTCACACAGGTGACGGCCGCAGCGAGTTACAAAGCCAACGCTGCGGTGTTGAAAACCGCCGATGAGATGACCGGCGCATTGCTCGATACCTTCGCTTAGGTTGCTGTCGCCGCACGCTTATAAGTTGCATCGCGGTTGCGCGTTGGTTAGCAGCGGCTACAAATAGTAGCGGAAGCCCAAGTTCGCTTGCCACAGGCCGCGCGCATAGTAGTCGCCGGCTGAGCGGACTGGTGTTTGCCCGGGGACCGAATTATTGAGGGCGGTTTTCAAGCCGGGGACATTTAAGCGCACATCGGCCCCCAAGACCCAATTGGGGCTGATGCCGATTTCGAAACCGCTGCCCATGTGGTACGAGGTGCTCGCGCCATCCCAGGCAAACAGGTCGCCGGTGCTCCCAGCACCAAATCCGGCCAACACAAATAACGAGAAACGGGCGGTTGGCACGAGGTACAAGAGCCCGGACCAACGATAGGTCGGCGCGGCGTGCGCTTGGGTGGCCTGGTTCATCATATCGTAGGAGAGCTCGGCGCCAAACAGGTAGAGCAGGCGCAGGCGCGCGGTGAAGCCTTGGCCGCCAAAGGTAGCTTGCGGACCACCGGCCTCGGTGACGGTGGGACGTGAGAGCACAGTGTGCGAGCCTACGCCCAACGTCATAACGCTGTCGTTATCGGCCTTGGCGGTGGCGGAGATCAGACTGATGAGCAGTGCCAAAAACAGCGGACGCATCGGTGGCTCCTCGCGACGTCATTGCGACCGTCCCCGGAGGCCCTGCCTGCGCCTCCTTCCCTTCGGTAGCCCGGCTGTCTCTTGCTGAGATCCGCGGCTTTGCGTGCCACCTTCGCAGGTGGGTTGCCCTTATCGGGGAAGGTCTTCTCCCTAAAACAAGGCCACTCCTTGGCCCCTTGCGTTCAACGGTAAAATAAGCAGGGAGCATGCCAACCCTGGCAATATTAAATCTCGTGCAAAAACAGTTAATTAAGCTAACGCGATGAGCACTGACGAGTCTCCAAGTTGAGGGTGGGCCAGAACCAGGGGTGTGAGTGCCCCAGGCCTTTCCCGATTCGCCAGCGGGTGTTCGTGGCGGGAGGCTACTCCAGGATTTTGGCGAGTTGCAGGAGCTCGGGGCCGAATGCGCTGCCCTCTGCAACCGTGGCGGCCCTATTGACGACGATTTTTGGGCGCTCCTCGACCAGAAACACACCCATCGCCAAACCCGCCTCCACATATGACAACTGGCTCGCCACCGTGGTGATCTGTAGCTCGCGGGCCATGGCCCGTACCGCTCCCAAGTCGCCCTTCAGCCCGGTGCAGACCCAAAGCATGCGGAAGCCGCCCGTGGCGAGGGTGGTGCGGAGCGTCGGCGCATCCAAATAGGGTAGCGCACGCGCCTGTAGCTTGTGACCATTGATTGAACGATTGGGGCTTGTGGTGAGGGCGTTGGCCACCTGTTCGGCCAAAGCTCGGGAACCGTTTTGCCCGTCAACATAAAGAACACCGACTCGGAACGGATCCTCTTTGCTCAGGCGCGGTTCTAAGTTGTGGTCGTATGCCAGTGCTTTCAGCACGATCGAGACCTGGAGATCGACGGGCACCTCTGCGGCCTCTCCCGCAAGCGGTGCGCCTACCAACGCGATGACGGCTCCTACGGCAAGCTTCATACGGCTTACGGTATTCACTGGTGTTGGGTTGCGCCACAGGGACACGCGCAAACGGCTCGGCCGGTGGGGTTGCGTCGTTCCGTTGGCGGCAGCAGCCCGCTTGTATGTCGCAAGACGAGCGAGTTACGGTTGCTTTGCGACAGGTGTTGTGGCTGCGGGGCTGCGATAGAGCATCAGCGATGCTTCGACAGAGCGGGTAATTGGTGTCCAATACAGGCCAACGACGAAAATCGGAATCACCAGCACCAAAGCCAAGGCGTTGTAACCCCAACCGGCTTTGATGGGGGTCTCGTCCAAGGGCGGGGTCAGGAACATCGAACGCGCAACCTTCATATAATAGTACAGCGAGATGGCGCTGTTGATGACGCCGATGACGGCCAGCACCCAATACCAAAACTCGTTACGCTGCACGACTGCTGCGAAAAGATAGAACTTTCCGATGAAACCGGCGAAGGGAGGGATGCCGGTGAGCGACAGCAAAAACACCACCATAGCCACCGCCAGCCAGGGGGCGCGTTGTCCTAAACCTCTAAAATCACTAAGCAATTCACCGCCAGTTTGGTCGCGCACCGCCTGCACGATGGTGAAGGCGCCGATGTTCATCACGAAGTAGATGATGAGGTAGAGCACCACCGCTTGAATAGAGGCGCTCGAAAGCACGACGAAGCCCATGAGCACGTAGCCGGCGTGTGCAATGGAGGAGTAGGCCAGCATGCGCTTAACGTTATTTTGGGGAATTGCAGCCAAGTTGCCGACCGTCATGGTGACGGCGGCCAGGATGCCCAACACAGCGTTGAGTGGTATGTCGACCGTGAAGGGCATGATGCCGTGGGTGTCGGTGAGGAAGCCCGGGCCATTGCCGGCCGGTACGAACACACCAATGAAGAAGCGGATCAGCAGTGCAAAACCGGCGGCCTTGGGGCCCACCGATAGGAAACCTGTGAACGGTGTGGGGGCGCCCTCGTAGACGTCGGGGGACCACATGTGGAACGGCACGATGGCAATCTTGTAGCCGATGCCAACGAAGATGAGCGTAACCGCACACAAGAGCGTCAGCGGAAACAGCTTGCTCATGGTACCTAGGTGCGCGGCGTCGGTTTGGGCCCATAGCCCCATCGCTTGGTTGATGGCGGTGAGCTCGGTGACGCCGAAGGCACCGTACAGGAGTGAAATACCAAACAGCATCGCGCCCGAGGCGGCGCCGCCGTAGATCACGTACTTGAGTGCGGCTTCGCTAGAGCGACGGTCGTGGGTGCGATAGCCGCTCATCGCGAACGACACGATGGAAACCAATTCCAACGCCAAATAGACCATGAGCAGGTCATTGGCGCCGGCCATGAAGAACATGCCGAGGCAAATGGACAAGAGCAGGGCGTAGTATTCGCCCATATGCTTGTCGGGGAGCTCGTCGGACAAGAGGCTCGTGCAGATGGCCACGACCGTGATGGCGGCGAAGACGACCTTGAACAGCGCGCCCAAGGGGTCGATGGCAAGTTGGCCGGAGAACACGGCGGTGGCGCCTTTGTGGTAGGCGATCATGAGCGACAGCAGATCCACGCTGGCGATGGCCGCGCCGACCACACCTAACACGGCCAGGAGCGTGAGCCAGGTCTTCTTCTTTTCGGGCGCAGGCAGCAAAATGTCGCCGACAAAGAGTAGCAGCACGGTCGCGCCTAAGATGAGCTCCGGCAGGATCAACCGCACATCAATAAGATTGATGCTGTTCATCGCTTAAGCCTTAGGCGCTGGGGGTACCAACGACGATACGTGCGAGCAGGTGCAACGCCGGATTGATGAGCTCGAAGATGGGCATCGGGTAAATGCCGAAGTACAAGATGAGCACGGCCAACGGATACAAGGTGAGCCGCTCGGTGAGCGTGAGGCTGTTGTGCAGGTCTTTCCACTTTTCGTTGAAACGACCCAAGAACATTCGCTGCATGGTCCACAGGTAGTAGGCGGCGGTGATGACCACCGAGAGCGCGGAGATGGCAACCAACGTGCGGTAGCCGGTACCCATCGGGGCGGGAGCGCCCCACGAACCAATGAAGACCATCGCTTCGCCTACAAAGCCCACGAGGCCGGGCAAGCCCAATGACGCGAAAAATGCGAACCCGGTCAGCCCGGCGTACTCCGGCATGAACGACGCCAAACCGCCAAAGCCTTCGATGTCGCGGGTGTGGGCGCGCTCATAGATAACACCTGCGATAAGGAAGAGCATCGGGGAGACGATGCCGTGGCCCCACATTTGGAAGACTGCGCCGGAGATGGCTTGGGGTGTACACGCTGCCATGCCCAACAGCACGAAACCCATGTGGCTCACCGACGAGTAGGCGATGAGTTTCTTTAGATCTTTTTGGGCCATGCAGACGAACGCTGCGTAAACAACGTTGATGGTGCCGAACACCGCGACGCCGTACGCCGCCCACTTGGTGGCGTCGGGGAGGATCGACCAGTTGAAGCGCAGCATGCCGTAGGTGCCCATCTTCAGGAGGACGCCAGCCAGGATAACGGAAATCGGCGTGGGGGCTTCGACGTGGGCGTCAGGCAACCAGGTGTGGAACGGGAACATCGGCACCTTGATGGCGAAGCCGATAAACAGGCCGATGAAAATCACCTTGGTGAAGGCGAACCCCAGGATGGGCGCTGCGCCCGCGAACAGGCCCGCTTGGCCAAGTTCGGCCAGTTTCAACAAGTTGAACGTGTGCTCCGTGGGGGTGCCATCGACCAGGGCCAAGGAGATGCCGGCCATCGGGCGGCTGACGTAGTACAGCGCGATAATCGCCAAGAGCATCAGCACGGAGCCGGCCAGCGTGTAGAGGAAGAACTTGATGGCTGCATATTCTTTGCGCGGCCCGCCCCAGATGCCGATCAGGAAGTACATCGGCAGCAACATGACCTCCCAGAAGACGTAGAACAGGAACATGTCGAGGGCGCAGAAGGTGCCCATCATGCCGGTTTCAAGCAGCAAGAACAGTGAGTAGTAGCCGACCTGTTTCTTCTTGATACTGCCGGAGGCCAACACCGCGATGAAGCTGATGAGCGCGGTCAGGATCACCATCGAGACGCTGATGCCATCGACGCCCATGAAGTATTCGATGTTAAATTCTTTGATCCACACAAAGCGGTGCACGAACTGCACGCCGCCGGTGGGGTCGAAGCCGCCGACGCCTTGCCAGAAGTTACGGCTGAACAGGCGCACCGAGAAGATGAGCGGCAACGCTGCGCTGATGATCGCCACCCAGCGGTAGGCCACCGGAGTCATGCGCGTATGGGAGCGGTTCACAACCGGCTCGAGGGCGCGTAGGCCTAGGATCGCGAGCGCGCCAAGCGCGGGGATAAACGTCATGAGCGTGAGCAGGTAGGTGTCGAAGGCCATGGCGCTGTCTGACTCCTTCGGAAAAAAACCCTTTGGTGGCGCGACCGTATACCCCAAGCAAGGGGTGGGGGGAACGGCCTAGAGGTGGTTTTCGGGGACTACTTTTAAGGTAGCGGCCGGGGCGGCCAAGGCAGCCGCCGTGAGGTAGCCGAGAGTGGCTACGAGTGCCGTGGCTGTGAACCCGAAGGCCGAAGCGAG
>JAKLEG010000385.1 GCA_022703175.1 Myxococcota bacterium
GTTGCTGTTGCAGCGCCTACGCGACCAGCACGAGCCAGCCATCGTGGTCATTGGCCGGCCCTATAATGTTAACGACGCCGGAGTGAACCTGGATCTGCCGCGAAAGATCGCCGACTTGGGCTACACGGTGGTGCCTCTAGACTTCCTACCATTTGACCCCAAGCGCATCCCGCCGCTCTACAAGAATCTTTTCTGGGCCTACGGGCAACGGATCTTGGCAGGACTCGACGCGGTGCGCGACAACGAAAATCTCTTTGCCGTCTACCTCACCAACTTCAACTGCGGCCCTGACTCCTTCATGCTGTCGTATGCCGAAGAGATCATGGGTGATAAGCCGATGCTCACCCTCGAAATTGACGAACATGGCGCCGACGCCGGCTATATGACTCGCGTCGAGGCGTTCTTGAATGTCGTCAAGAACTGGCACCCCACCCCAAAGCAGAGCCAACGGCGACCTGCCGAAACTTCCGACGCCGACTTACGCGGCCGCCGCATCTTCATTCCGCCCATGCACCCGTTCAGCAGCGAGCTGACCGCCGCATCGTTTCGCGCCGAGGGCTTCGACGCCGTGGCACTGCCGACTGAGGCACGCGCCGACTTCGATTTGGGCCAAAAGCTGGCGCGCGGCTCTGAGTGCCTGCCCCTGCGCACGACGCTCGGGAGCTTTTTGAACGCCGCGAAGACCGATGTGTCGGGAAAACCTTTGGCGTTCTTCATGCCTGGGGGCAACGGCCCTTGCAGATTCGGCCAATACATGCCGCTGCAGGAACAACTGTTGGCCCGCACCGAGCACCACGACACCTTGCTGGTCTCACCGTCGCACGAAAACTTCTACTTCGGGTTATCGAGTGAGCTGCGGCGCCGCCTCTGGCCCGCCTTGCTCTCGGGCGACATGCTGATGAAGCTATTGTTGCGCGTGCGCCCGTACGAAAGAATCGCTGGCGATGCCGATCAGCTGGCCGAGACCTTCAAAGCGCGGCTGTCAGACGCCATCACCCATCGCGAGGAACCACGTCATGTATTGCGCGCTGCAGGCGAAGCGTTTGCGCGCATTCCGGTGCGGGATGAGCGTCGGCCGCTGGTGGGGATTGTGGGCGAGATTTACGTTCGCAACAACCCGTTTTGCAACGAAGATCTGGCGCGAGAGATCGAGAGCGCCGGTGGCGAGTGCTGGCTGGTGCCGCTATCCGAGTGGCTCGTCTATACCGCCGCCGAGGATGTGCGACGCTTTCAGGAATTGCCCAAAAATCTGAGCAGCGCCGTGGCCCACGCGGCGCGTATCGTGAAGTCTAAGTTTCTCACCGCCACCGAAGGGTTGTTCTACGACGCCGTCGGGCCGATGCTGGCCGATCGCCACGAGCCCCCTATCCAGGAGACCATCCGAGCGGCGTGGCCCTACCTGCGTTTCAGTGTTGGCGGCGAATCTCTGTTGACGCTGGGGCGGGCGGTGACGCTGGTGAGCCAAGGCGCCCGATTGATCGTCAACGCCTCACCCTTTGGCTGTATGGCCGGCACTGTGGCCGCAGCGATCCTTGCCCAGGTGGAAAAAGATACCGGCGTCACGATGGTGAACGCGTTCTACGAGGGTACTGGGACTGAGAATCGGCGGCTGAAGGTCTTCTTGGCGAATCTGCCGGCCGCGGCGGCCCTTTCGGGTCCGCCGAAGCCTGCACACACCACCCGGCGGTTCTTCTCACTGTGGCCGGGGTCAAGCGCGAGCTAACACAACTACCAGCCGATGCCGAACTGCAGACCCACTTCGGTAGGATAGTAACGCTCGTCACTTGACTCGGTGGAGCTGCCATAGAGGTCGTACACGCGGACCTGCTTTTCGTACCCGATAGCTTCTTGCGTGACTCGCAGCTCCACATACATCCGAGTGGACGATTCGCGCAGCATCATCAAACCCGCCTGCCCGTAAACCCCTGCGCGCATGCCACCGTCATCATCTCCCGACACGAAGATCCGCGGCACCACACCGGCGCCGACGTAGGGGGACATGCTGTCGTCGGCCAGGTAGAGGCTGCCACCGAGCTCAGCGAAGACACCGCCGATACCCTTCTTGCCTTCACCCCCAGTGGGTAACTGTGCGCCTGCACCAATTTCGAAGAAGCCCTTTTCGAACTCAAAGCGACCGTCGAATTGCAGGGTCAGCGCTGGCTCGAACTCGATCCCCTTGGCCATCGGAATAACGAGGGCTGTCTTCAAACCCATGACTTTTTCCGTACCAATCTTGTTCTCGGGTTTCGCTTCGGTCTGCGTGACGGTGTGAATCGTCTGGGTCGCCTCGGGCGCGATGCGCTTCGCAAGAGACTTGGCCAAGCGCGGAATCACCAGGTCCATGTCATCCATCGATGTGGCTGTAAGAGTTGCTTGGTAAAGCACCTCACCGTTTTGGCCGCGCAATACCGCGCGCAAGCTGATGCGTTGATCCAGGCGAATCGCGTTAATCTCAATCGTTTCTTGGGCGTCCAAGCCAGCGGGAACATTTTTGGGGCCGCTCACCGGGGCCAAAGTTTCGGCGGCATAGGCGCCAACAAACAACTCGGCGATGGCCTCGGCCTCGCCAGCACTCATATTGGTACCGTTGACAGGAAGAACACTGACGGGCGCCGCCCAAACACGGGCGGAGATCATCAAGACGCTGAGTATCACGAACGTTTTGCGGGTCATCATCATCTCCTGCGTAAAATGCTTTATTGCATTCACCGCCCCCAATGCAGTGTGCATGCCAACACCATGTGATCCAGATCACGTGAATTATTATGATATTTCAACAAGTTACGCATCTTTCCCGTGTGCGCGAGCACACCAACGCGACTCTGGCTGCGCACTGCGCAACAAAGTGCCCGGTTATCTGGACAAAACGCGCGCACCCGTGGCGCACCAAGATGACACCGATTAGTTGCGTCCTGCGCGCCACGCCTTACACTCGCCCGGATGTTGATGTCTGCGCTGTGGTTGGCCCTGTTGTCTCAACCCGCTCCGCTGGCCACCGCGCCGTTCGTGGTGCCGGAGGAGCAGCTACAACTCTTGAACCATTGGTATGCTCAGGTAGGCGTGCGTCGAAACCAAGAGAACTTCGGCGACCTGGTGGTACGGGCCGCGGCCGTGCAACTCGGCAAACCGTACTACGATGCCCCGCAAAGTGCTGGCCCCGAAACCCTGCGGGTGGAGCTGCGCAGTTTCCAATGTGTTTCGCTCGTTGAGGATTCACTGGCGGTGGCTCGCTGCGTCTGGCGCGATGCCCCCACCACGGCTTGTTTCCTTGAGGAGGTGGAGCGCTCACGCTACCGCGATGGCAGGCTCGTCGACTATGGTGCACGACTGCATTACTTCACCGAATGGCTAGAAGACAACGCCCGTCGGGGCCGCATGCGACTCATCACCGACACTCTCGGTGGCGAACCGACGCCCCAGACGTTCTCGTACATGACGGAGCACGTGAGCGCCTACCCGGCGCTACAGGATCCCGCGACGCGCACGAAAATCGCTAGCGTGGAAACGCAACTGAGTGCCGAACCCCACGTTGTGCTGAATCGCGGTGACATCAAGGCCGCCCTCACCAAGCTCCAAAGCGGTGACATCATCGGGCTCGTCAGTGACAAACACCCAGGCATGGGCATCATCCACACCGGCTTCGTCTACGTCGGCAAAAATGGCAAACGTCTACTGCTGCACGCGGGCCAATACCACAAGAAGGTGCTGATCACCGGTACCGATCTGGCCGACTACGTGATGCGACGGCCCGAGCGGCTGGGATTAATGGTGGCACGTCCCACGCCGCCGTAACCTCGCCTCCCGACGACAACTGCCGGCAAAGGGTTGGCGGCCGGCACGCGCCGCGGTAATGAAGACACATGGATTTGGAGAAACTACGTGCTCGGCGGGAAGCTCGCCGCCTTGCCTTCGGACGCCAGGCTGCGCCCAAAGGTTTGCTATTGGCCCCCATTCTGCTGGTTGGTGTCTTGGCCTTAGGTTACTACATGATGAAGTCTGGCCTTAGTCTGGGGCCACCGCAGTTCATCCTGCCGGTGCCCCCACCCGGCGCCGACGGCACTGTTCGGCTCGTGCCTGGCCAACTAACAACCAAGGCTGTGATGAAGGACGAGCGCGAGCCTGATCTCACGGCCGATATCATGATCACCCTAGAGTCCATTTTGGTGAATGGCGCCACGGTGATCTCGCTTGAGAAAGGCGAGCTACCGCAAGGCGCAGCCACCGACGAAGGCACACTCCCCGCCTTGCTGACCGCGCTTGAAGCCTACAGATTGAAGGTCCCCTCGAAGCCGGACCTAAAGCTTGCCGCGCACGTGAGTGCCGACCGCCAATCGACCTTCAAAATCTTAAAGGCGGTGGGTGACACTGCCGAGCGCGCCGGGTTCCGAGAGCTCTCCTTCGAAACGCTGGAGGGCAAGCAAGAGCCGTAACCAAGAGGTGCCGGGGCCGCACGCCCTTTCGACATTGTTGCCTCTCCTAGACAAGGAGACTCCATGAAAGTCATTGCCGATATCTGCGTCGTTCCGTTCACTGGCCGAGTCAGCGTACGTGCCGAAGTCAAGCGCGCCCATCAGATCCTGGTGAACACCGGGTGTCCGGTGAATCTGCACGCCTACGGCACGAACATCGAAGGCGACTATGATGTCGTCTTCGCAGCGCTCAAACAGATCCACGAGGAGCTGCACAAAGCTGGTGCGCAACGAATCTCAACCACCATTCGCGTCGGCTCGCGCATCGACAAAGACCAGGGGATTGCTGACAAGTTGCGCGCCATTCAAGGCACCACCAAGCCCCATCGGGGCAAAAAGAAAACGCCGCATTGATCGTTTACAATTGGTGTTCGGAACGCTAATTAGGCTGTGAGCCGCGCCACCATGAAGCCTACCGGAGGGGGGTCTCGTGATGTCTGGACGCCTGGAAATCCGCCCTACCGTGCTTCTGCCATTGCGCGAGCCGAGCGCTTTCCTCAATTACTACCTTGAGTTGGGCCAAAACGGCGGCGTGTTTCTGCCAGGCCAAATCAACCTGGCTAGCGCATCAGAGCTAGATATTGAGGTGGCGTTCGCTCGGCTCCAAATCACCGTACACTCGCGCGGCGTGGTGCGTTGGAAACGTCTCACGGACCGCAACGAGCTGCGCGCGGGGGCCGGGGTCGAGTTTTTGCCAACCGAGCATCTCGCGCGCGATCTGCTGCTTGCTATGGCAAAAGGCAGCGAGTTGGCCTTGTCCAAGCGCGCCTGCCGCCGCTACCCGGCTATGTTGGAGGTCGCCCTCCAAAGTCCGGAAGGCATCGTGACCGAGATCACCGAAGATATCAGCCGCGAAGGTGCCGCGATTCTTGCACATCACCCACCGCCGGTGGGCTCGCGCTTGCCATTGTGGATTAAAACGCCCGTGTCGCTCGAACCGATCGAGTTCATCGGCGATGTCCGCTGGTCGCGCGCGGGCACTCGGCCTGCGTTCGGCGTACAATTCGTCACGGTCAGCGCGCTGTCACAGCACGCGCTGGTGGCGTTGCTCGACCGCATTCGCAGGCAGCTTGCCACTGATTCTTTCCCACCGGCGGTCCTCACCGCCTAGGCCGCTTGCGACAAATCGATCAGGCTATCGCGAATTGACTCGGCCAGCCAGCCGAATCGCGGGACCCGGACTTGACCGCACCTGGTCATTTAGGGCTTCCATGTCGGCGTCACATTGGAGGTGCCGCAATGGCTCGGACAAAAGTTTTGATTATGGGCGCGGCCGGCCGCGATTTCCACAACTTCAACACCTTGTTCCGCGAGGACAAGACCCGTCAGGTCGTGGCTTTCA
>JAKLEG010000386.1 GCA_022703175.1 Myxococcota bacterium
GGCGATGGTGTGGTGTGTGGCTTTGGCCTAGTCAACGGCCGCACGGTTTACGCCTTTTCCCAAGACCGCGCCGTGATGGGCGGCTCACTGGGCGAAACCCACGCGCTAAAGATCGCCAAGGTCCAGGACCTAGCAGGGCGTAATGGTTGCCCGTTTGTCGGTATCAACGATTCCGGCGGTGCCCGTATCCAAGAGGGTATCGACTCGCTGGCCGGCTACGGCGAAATCTTCCGCCGCAACGTGCGCTACTCGGGCGTGATCCCACAGATCTCGCTCATCATGGGGCCGTGCGCAGGCGGCGCCGTCTACTCGCCAGCGCTCACCGACTTCGTGCTGATGCTAGATCGCAAGTCGTACATGTTTGTGACCGGCCCCAAAGTCGTAAAGTCGGTGACGAGCGAAGATATCGACACCGAGAGCCTGGGCGGCGGCCGCGTGCACAGCACCACGTCAGGCGTCGCACACTTCCTGGCAGCCAGCGAAGTGGAAGGTCTTGAGATCACACGCAGATTGCTGTCTTACCTCCCCTCCAACAACTGCGAAGATCCGCCCTTCGTGGCCAACAACGATCCGCCGCAACGGCGCGTAGACGAGCTGATCAATATCGTGCCGGAACAAGCCAACCGTCCCTATGACGTCGCCGACGTCGTGCGTGCGGTGGTCGACCACGATAGCTTCTTAGAGGTCCGCAGTCGTTTCGCCGAGAGTGTGCGTGTAGGTTTTGCTCGCCTGGGTGGTTACTCGGTGGGCATCATCGCCAACAATCCCGCGGTATTGGCAGGCGTGTTGGATATCGACTCGGCCCGCAAAGCTGCGCGCTTTGTACGCATGTGTAATGCGTTCGGCGTACCGCTCATCTCATTTGTGGACGTTCCGGGTTTCTTGCCAGGCCGAGAACAAGAGCATGGCGCAATCATCGATCACGGCGCCAAGCTGTTGTACGCCTACTGCGAAGCTACCGTGCCGAAGCTCTCGGTCATCATGCGCAAGGCCTACGGTGGCGCCTACATCGTCATGAGCTCGAAACATGTGGGTGGTGATTTCAACTTCGCCTGGCCCAAGGCCGAGATCGCGGTGATGGGCGGCGGTGGCGCCGTTGAGATTTTATATGGCAAGGAACTGAAGCAGCACCCCGACCAGAAAGCGCGGGCGAAGGAGCTCACGGCGGATTACAACGCCAGCTTCTGCACCCCGGCCATCGGCCAGGCGCGTGGCTATATCGACGCCGTGATCGAGCCTGCTGATACCCGCAAGGCTTTGTGCCAAGCTTTGGCCGCGGTAATCAACAAGCGCGAAGAGATGCCAGGCCGTAAGAACGGCAACGTACCGCTGTAGCACCAGCCCGCCGCGGTGTGGTAGAAGCCGCGGCATGACGAAAAAAGCCACCCCAAAAAAGAAGGCCGCGCTCACCGCGCACGATCATATCCATGTCACCGAGGACTTCGGTGCCCATAACTACCACCCCCTTCCGGTGGTCATTGCCAAAGGCAACGGCGTTTGGGTTACCGACGTCGCGGGCAAAAAGTACATGGATATGTTGGCTGCCTACTCGGCGGTGAACTTTGGCCACTGCCCGCGCCCGATCATCGCCGCGGCCAAAAAACAGCTCGACCGCGTAACGCTCACGAGCCGCGCCTTCTTCAACGACCAGACCGGCATGTTCTTCAAAGAACTGTGCAAGTTGACCGGCATGGAGTGCATCCTGCCGATGAACACCGGTGCCGAAGGCGTCGAAACCGCCATCAAGACAGCCCGTAAGTGGGGCTACACCAAGAAGAAGATTCCAGACGGCAAAGCGAAAATCATCGTTTGCTCCGAGAACTTCCACGGCCGCACCACCACCATCATCAGCTTCTCCACGGATCCGTCGGCCAAAGCCGGATTTGGTCCGTACACGCCGGGTTTCCAAGTCGTACCCTATGGCGACGCCAAGGCACTGGAAGCTGCGATCGACGACAACACGGCCGCATTCTTAGTGGAGCCGATCCAAGGCGAGGCCGGCATTGTCGTGCCACCGGAGGGCTATCTGAAAGAAGTGCGCCGCATCTGCACCAAAAAGAACGTGCTGATGATCGCCGACGAAATCCAATCGGGCCTGGGCCGCACCGGCTACACCTTCGCCATCGAACATGACGGCGTGAAGCCAGACATCATGATCTTGGGCAAAGCAATTGGCGGCGGCGTGATGCCGCTGTCTTGCATCGCGACGCGCAAAGAGATCATGGAAGTCATTCGTCCTGGCGAGCATGGCTCAACCTTCGGTGGCAACCCGCTGGCGTGCGCGATTGGCCGCAAGGTCATCGAGATCCTGTCGACCGGCAAGTACCAGAAAAATGCCAAAGTCATGGGTGACTACCTATTCAAGAAGGTGCGCGCCGCCAACCTCGCACCGGTGAAGGAGCTGCGCGGTCGTGGCTTGTGGATGGGCATCGTCATCAAAGACGAATTCGGCAAGGCCCGCCCCTACTGCGAGCGGCTGATGGCCGAAGGTCTGTTGTGCAAGGAGACGCACGACCAGGTCATCCGCTTGGCGCCGCCGCTTTGCATCACGAAGAAAGAGATTGACTGGGCCGTGGCGCGCTTGGTCAAAGTACTCGGTTAGCGCTCCTGAGTTCGCAATGGGTCCGCGCTCGGAGTCAGCCTACAGCGAGGCTTCGAGCGCGGTCGCAAATCGCACCAAATCCTTAACAATGTCAGCCGAGTGCATGTGGCGATTGCTCGGACAACGCAAGTCCACACCGCGCGGCAACAGGCGTACCAGGCGTCGGGCATCACTGGACGTATGCAGTTTGTCGGTGTCGGCATGGGCCACAGCGATAGGCACGTGAACCGTCTTTAGACCTCGCCACACGCTGTAGCCGTGCACCGCCTGTGCGGAGAGCTTGAGGCGTTCGGGTTCGGCCGTAAGCAACGTATCTCGATAGCGCTGCATCTGCTCCGGCTCGTGTTCGACATCCACCCGAAAGTGTTCCAGGTAGTACAGCACCGCATGTTTCAGCAGATGATACGACGCTGATGGCAGCGCCAAGACGGCCCTGGTAAGCGGTGGAAAACGGAAGCTGCAGGTTGGCGCAATCAGGAACCCTGCACGCGGATTGAAACGGGATTCCTTCATAGCCTCCAGGAGCACCGTCGCCCCCAAGCTGCTGCCAATCACCACGGTCTCCGCAGGCTCCATCGCCAGCGCTTTGGCCACGATCACCAGATCGGCCGCCATTGCGGGGAGTGCGAACATTGACGCAGTGAGCGAACCATCAAACTCCGCCGAGACCTTCTCGCGCGTTTCGACATAGTCTACCGGCCATCGACAGACGAGCTGCCGAAGCACGGGTACCCAGCCCTGCACCGCGCTCGCCCACCCAGGCACAAACAAGATGCGACCACCGGGCGCCGGTTTTTGCGGTCGCCAGGAGAGTACGCGAAGGCGTACCCCTGGCGCCGAACTAACCATGCGTGCGGTGAAAGCTGCGTCGGGGCAGCCCACGGGATCGAGAAAGACGGTCGTCACAGACTCGGGCCGCGCTTAGCGCTTGGCCTTCTTGCCTTTGGCCTTAACCTTTGCCTTGACGACTTTCTTGGCCACCTTGGCCTTCGTTTTGGCTTTCTTTGCGACCTCGGCCTTAGCGGTCATTAAGAACAGCATCAACGCCTTCTGCGCATGCAGACGGTTTTCGGCCTCGTCGAAGATGACCGACTGCGGTCCATCGATGACTTCAGCGCCCACCTCTTCGCCGCGATGCGCCGGCAGGCAGTGCATGAAGATGGCGTCCTTCTTGGCGCGGGCCATCAAGGCGCCGTCTACGATAAAGCCCTTGAAGGCTTCCTTGCGCTTGTTGGCCTCAGCTTCTTGGCCCATGGAGGCCCACACGTCGGTGTAGACCACATCGGCGCCATCGACGCCGGCCAGATCCGAGGTCACCTCGATGCGCGCACCCGTGGCGGCGGCCTCTTTACGGGCCAACTCGACGATCGCGGGTTGTGGCAGGTAGCCATTCGGGGCCACCACGCGCACGTGCATGCCATGGCGGGCGCCTGCGAGCATCAAGGAGTTCGCGACGTTGTTGCCATCGCCCACAAAGACCAGCTGCTGACCCTTCGCCGTACTCTTGTGTTCAACAATCGTCTGCACGTCGGCCAGCGCCTGACATGGGTGGAGCAGATCATCGAGGCCGTTAATCACCGGCACCGTGGCGGCTTTTGCGAGGTTCTCCACCTCGTCGTGGCCGAAGGTGCGGATCATGATCAGGTCGAGGTAGCGCGACAGAACTTGGCCGGTGTCGGAGATCGGCTCGCCGCGACCAAGCTGAATATCTTTGGCCGACAGATAGATGGCGTGGCCGCCTAGCTGCAGCATTCCGGACTCGAAGGACACGCGCGTGCGCGTTGAACTCTTCTGAAAAATCATCGCCAGCGTCTTGCCATCAAGCGCATAGCGATACTTCTTGGGGTCCTTTTTTAATTTGCGAGCCAGGTCGATCACCTGGGTATGCTCACTCACCGACAAGTCCAAATCGCTCACAAAATGTCGCAGCATAGTTCCACTCCGGGGTTGGTGCTGATTTGGGTACCGTTGTTCGGCGTGCCGCGCAAGAGGGAGAGAAGGATCGCAGCGGCGCAATGAGCGCTGGAGATCCAACGACAGAATGGCTATCTAGGCGCGATGCGCCCAGCCGGACTCATCATTCATTATGCCGAAGTCGCAACCAAAGGTCGCAACCGCCCCATGTTCTTGGGCAAACTAGCCCAAAACGTACAAGAGGCGCTCACGGGCCTGCCGTTCGGGCGCGTCGAGCGGCTCTCGGGCCGCCTCTGGGTCCGCGCCCTCTCCGACGATATCCCACTCGACGTGCTGCACGAACGCATGCGCACGGTTTACGGGCTTTCGTCCTACTCGCCGGTGGTGCGCGCCGGATTGGACATGGAGGAGCTCAAGAAGAAGGCCCTGGAACTCGTCGAAGGGCGCACCTACAAGAGCTTCCGCGTCAGCGCCCGGCGCGTGTTCAAAGACCTGCCGCTCAGCTCGATGGACGTCAACCGCGAGGTGGGCGGCTATTTGGCGGTCCACCATCCGGCCAAAGTGCAAATGGAGGGGGCCGAGCTCGAAGTCTACTGCGAGATGATGCCCAACGGCGCCTACATGTATGTCGACCGTTACCCAGCACCGCGCGGCCTTCCCGTGGGGATGACCGGCAAGGTGATGTGCCTGCTGTCGGGCGGGATTGACTCGCCGGTGGCGGCGGCGCGCATGCAACGCCGTGGCTGCAAGGTGTTCGGCGTGCACTTCCACAGCCATCCGTTCTTAAGCAAAGCTTCTCAAGAAAAGGCGATGGAGCTTGCCGGCCACCTGGCGCGCTACCAGGGCCGCTTCACGCTCTTTATGGTGCCGTTCGGCGAACTGCAGCGCGAGATCGTCACCAACGCCCCACCCCCATTGCGTGTCGTGCTCTACCGTCGCTTCATGTTGCGGTTGGCTACCGACTTGGCCCGCGGCGTCAAGGCGCGAGCTCTGGTCACCGGCGAAAGCCTTGGGCAAGTCGCCTCGCAAACGCTTGCCAACATGGTCGCGATTGGCTCAGCCACGAGCCTGCCGATCCTGCGGCCGCTGGTCGGCTTCGACAAACAAGAAATCATCGAAGAAGCACAGAGGCTCGGCACCTACGAGACCTCCATCCTGCCCGACCAGGATTGCTGCACGCTGTTCATTCCACGCAACCCCGAAACCCACGCACACGAAGACGAAGTCGCCGAGGCTGAGAAGGCCCTGGATATCCAGGCTTTGTGCAACGACGCGCTGAACCGCATGGAGCGCC
>JAKLEG010000387.1 GCA_022703175.1 Myxococcota bacterium
AAGGCTTTGGAGTTGGCTTCTTGGCCGTTCGCGGTGGGAAGAGCGTCGTGTGGAGCAGGGCGTGCTCGGCTTTGGCTTTGTCGCCGAGGCTCTTGGGGGTGCTTGGGCTGCAATTTCTTCAGCTGCCAGCCAAAATCAAGCGCCTCAGTCTGCGGGATAATGTCGATTCGGGGTTCAACGACGGCAATTGTTTGAGCACAGGATGCGGGTGTACGGCGTCTGTCTGGCGTCGTATCAGCGATAGCGGGCTCTAAGAAGCGCTCGACCGCGCGCGCAGATCTTGATGAAGCCCCCACCGATGACGCTCAGCACAACCAGCACCGCCAGCAGTAGCATTGCAACCTGCGCAGACCGTACCAAGTAGCGTTCGAACCAAGCCAGCGGTTCAAGGCAATAGCAGGCGCCAAACGGACTCAGCGTCGAAAACAGAAGCTCCCGGAGAACCAAATAGCTGAGCACGGGAGCAAAACCGAGAAACTCCAAGCCCCGGCTGGGGTGTTCCAGTATGGCTGCCCACGCCGGCCACATGAACCACAACCAAGCAATCAGAGGCAGCGTGGGCACGAAAAGCAGCCAGCGCTTGACGCTGCGTGCGGTGAGCAGGCTGCCCCATGGCAACAACAACGCCACTCCCAAAAGCAGCGCCCGGTGGGTGAACTGCGCAGCGCTCTTCAGCTGCCAGTGCCTGTCAACACTTCGATAGACGTCTAGGCTGTCACACCAGTGGCCCGGATTGCGGTTTAGAGCGTCCAACACCAACACAACGACACCGGCAAGCATTGCTATGACACACACGACGCTCCCGATAAGCGCGAGGCGGCGCACGTGGTTCTGTATCCTGCACTTCCCAACATCAGGGCGCGTTAGAGTCACCATGCTCGCACCGAGCGCGCCCAGGCGAAGATTACGTTCTCAAGCAGGTAGTGCTCAGGTTCGGCGGTCATGCCCGCCAAGCCTGCGAGCGTTGCTGTATCGATGAGCATTTGGGCGAAGGCCTCATGAGCACTTCCATGCGTGGCGGCAATGGCCAAAGCACTTGCGGCCACGCCGTAGCCCGAGACAATGGGACCACTGGTAGCGTCAGGTCCTCGGTCAACGCCCCGCGGCCATTCGCGACAAGCCGCCAAGGGTTGGTTCAATACGAGCGCTTCGTCGCAGAAATCGCGCAACAGGCTGGTTGCAAACGGTGCCGCCTCGTCGAAGTCGCCTTGCTTCAAGAAGGCGGTCGCCCAGGCAATCGCCGAGCCGCGCGGCGTGCCCGCGACGCGCCGGCCTTTGGAATTCAACTGCGTTACGAAGCCGTGCCGGCTTTGGCGCAACGCATTGAGGCGAGCAGCGAGTGCATGGGCGGTGACGCGGGAGGCATCGTTGTGCCGCAGGCGACCGTGTAGGGCGAGCGCGGCTGCGGCGATAGCGTTGTCACACGGCCAACTCGCGTCTCGGTACGATGGCAGATAGTCATGGTGCTGGTAGTCGGCGACGAGATCAGCGGCGAGGCCGTCGAACAGCCGCGTCGTTTTGGGATCTTCCGCTCCGAGTTTGTACAGACCCGCGAGCATCAATTCGATGAGGCCTCGATACACCACGCTGTCAGGCACGTTTTTGCCTTCAACCAGGTGCGTTGGTTCACCTCGATAAGGTCGAGCATTGACCGTGCCGAGTGCGTTGGCCAACAGCGCATGCAGAAGGCTTCGCTCGTCAGGCGTAGCCACACCTCCGGCTGCCAAGCGTCGGTTCACGACGGCAAAGCTTAACAGGGCATCGCAGACGAGCTGTGCTTCAGCGAGACGGTAGTTGCTACTTGCGAGCAGCGTCGAGCGACAGCCCGTTGAAAGTGTGAGCTGCGCCAGGGTTTCGAGCTCGATCGGTTTGAGGGTGTCAATCAAGCCCCAGCTCTCTGGGAGACCGAGCATTCTTGGGGTGGGTAGGGCGGGCGTGGTGAGAGTCATCAGCAGCATAGACCCGAACATTCCTGTCGCCGTTGCCGTCAACATCGAGAACCTCCTGTTGCCAAGGCTCCGACATGGAGCCTACTGACGGGAGCATGGCCGACGTTGATGATGACAGCGTGAAGCGTGGATGAAGTTCTGGCGAAGTTAGCTAATGGGCCCGAAGGCAAATTCGATGACGACCTCGGGAGGCCCGGCATGCACCAGGCGCACGCTACCTCCATGTGCCTCGGCCACACTGGCCACGATGGCCAAGCCCAAGCCCGTGCCGTCAGGGCGGCGAGAGATGAAACGCTCGAACAAACGGTCGCAAATGGCGGCCGGGATTTGGCCAGGATTTGTAACGCGCACGAACACTCGGGCACCGTCGCGACCAGATTCGATCGTAGCGCTCGGCCCGGCATGCAAGGCGTTGTCGATGAGGTTGACGAAGGCACGCGTAAGCCATGTGGCATCGCCGCGCACGATGAGGGTTGGGTCGATGGTGACGCGCACAGCGGGCGTTTGGTGCCACTGCGTGGTGGCTTCCCGGCACGCGTTGTCGACCAGCACGTGGAGTGGCAGCAGATCGGTGGCCACGATGCCTTGTGCCTGAATGCGGGCAAGCGCCAGCAGGTCGGCAACGAGAGCTTGCATGCGCGCCGCAGCTTCGTCGATACGGGTCAGGAGCCGTGGACCGGCGTCGGGATCGCGTACGGCGCCCGCTTGGAGCGCCTCGGTCAGGGCACGCACGGCGGCGATCGGATTTTTGAGCTCGTGGGAGAGTTCCTGGCTCAGTCGTTCGATGCGGTGGGCATCGTGAAGCTCACGGCGCATCTCGTCGAGGGCCACGGTCAACTCGGTCACTTCGCGGCCAAAGGGGCTGGGCAGTGCACGGGCGCGGTCACCTTTGGCGATGGCGCGGGCGCTGGCGGTGAGGGCTCGGATCGGGTGCGACAGCGTGCGCCCGAGCGCCACTGCCGAAAGCATCACCAGGCCAACAAAGCTCAGCGCCAACAAGCCGATCCTAGGGGCAAGCTCCGCCAACATCGTCTGCATGCCAAGGCTCGGCTTGACCACGCGTACCACGCCGACAGCAACGCCCAATGGGTTCAAGGTTACTGCGGCGGCCACGTGGCTATTGTCGACCGTTGCGGGCGCTTCTTGAACGACACCTCGGAGCGCATCTGCGACCTCGGGCGGTGTCGGTAGCGAGTCGAGGCTGTTGGCCGCCGACTTGTGCCCAGCCACGGCAGAATCGAAGAGTCGTCGCCCAGTCTTGCCGTAGAACTCGATACGGGAATCGAACGGTCCGGCGCCAAAGCGAAACAGCGCGCCAGAGCTCGACAGGGAGCGCACCGCACTTTCAAGCGTTGTGTTCGGCTGGGCCAGCGTCCGATTGCTTATGAGCGCCACCAGTCGGGCGTCTTCCAGTGCTGCTTGAAAAGCCAGGCGTTGTCCTTGGCCTTCAATTCGTTGCCAGATGAGGGCGGCAAAGGCGGCGATGAGCGCTGCCGCAACCAGGCTCATGGTGACAAAAATCTGGGTCGCGAACGTGGGTTTGAAGCGCGTCACTCGCGCAGCCTGTAGCCGACCCCACGCACGGTCTCGACGCAGCTTGGGTCGCCACCTGCTTCCTCGAGTTTTTTGCGCAGTGACTTGATGTGGGCATCCACCGTGCGATCTTCGACCACCACGGCGTCGCCCCACACCCGGGTGAGAATCGTCTCGCGCTCGAACACCTGGCCGGGTCGTTGCATCAAGAGCGCCAAGAGCTCGAACTCCAACTTCGTCAGCGGTACTTCCCGGCCCATCACCGTCACGCGACGTTTGCCAAGGTCGAGGTTGAGCGGTAGCTCGGCAGCATCATCAGCCCCATGTGCTTGGGGTTTGCGGCGCAAGACAGCCTTGATGCGTGCCACCAGTTCGCGCACGGAGAAAGGCTTTACCACGTAGTCATCAGCGCCCAACTCCAAGCCAAGCACGCGGTCGATCTCGTCGTTGCGGCTAGTCAATACGATGACCGGCACAGTGCTCCTGGCAGCGCGCAACTCGCGCAAAAATTCTAGGCCGTTACCGTCGGGAAGGGTCAAATCGAGGAGCAACAACGCCGGGCATTGGGCGGCAAGCGCTTCTCGGGCGGCCGTCAGGGTTGTCACGGCGCAAAGCGCCAATGCTTCACGGGCCAAGAGAAAGTCCAAAGACTCGGCGATGCCTATTTCGTCCTCGACGATCAGGACGGTTTGCCGCAACATGCCGTTGGCATATCGTGGGCGCAAGGCGATCACAACGGCGCCGGATTTCAACGACAACACGTTGATGACACGACCTGGTCAGGCGTAGCTACAACGCCCGCGCCCGAAGCAGCGACCATACTGCCACTTAGCGAGACACGACGAATAAGAGCGACTTAGCGTAGCGGCAGTAAGAAGCCCGCCGCGAGTCGGCGTGCGGGGCGCCCAAAGTAGGCGCTGTAACAGTGCCTCATACCTGCCGATCCCTTGACAGTCTTGGCCTGGGTCTCTATCTAGCCCCCTCTAAAGCACACACTCGGGCAAAATTGGTTAGGCTTTTCGTGGCGTTGTCGGCGTTGCAGATCGAAGCCATTCGCGAGCGGATTGATATCGTTCGCGTGATTGGCGCCTACGTTACCCTCAAGAAAAAGGGTCAACGCTACCTCGGGTTGTGTCCATTCCACGGCGAAAAGACCCCCTCCTTCTCAGTGTCGCCCGACAAAGGGCTGTACTACTGCTTTGGGTGTCACGCAGGCGGCGATGCCTTCTCGTTTTTGATGCGCCACCGCGGCGTGGACTTCACCGAGTCGGCGCGCCTGTTGGCGGCTGAGACCGGGGTGGTCGTCACCGTCGAATCGGAGGCCGAAAAGAAGCGTAAGCGCGAGCTTTTGGAGCTGGCGCGCGTCAACGCTTTTGCTCAGGCCTTTTTTGCCCATGCGCTGTGGCAGAAGGCCGGCAAACCAGGGCGCGACTATTTGGCCAAGCGTGGTATCCCGGAAGATTTTGCGCACGAGCGAGCGTTGGGCTTTTGTCCCGACACCGCGACGTTCTTTGCCTACCTTGAAGCCAAGAAGGTGCCGCAGGCGTTAGCGCAGAAGGCCGGCCTGCTCACCGACGATGGCAAACGCTTGTTGTTTGACGGCCGCCTGATCTTTCCGATCTACGACTCTGGCAAACGCTTGGCCGGCTTTGGTGGTCGCAGGCTTGGGGATGGCAATGCCCCCAAGTACATCAACACCCGCGAGACGCCGCTGTTTTCCAAGCGCCGCTTGCTGTACGGCTGGGACACGGCCGAAGAGGCCATTCGTCGGGCTGGTAAGGTGTTGGTGGTGGAAGGCTACATGGACGTGTTGGCCTGCCACCGTGCTGGGCTTGCCCATGCTGTGGCGGCGCTGGGCACGGCGTTTACCGATGATCACGCGCACCAATGCGCGCGCCTATGCCGCGAAGCGGTGTTGTTGTTCGATGGCGACGCCGCTGGCCAAAACGCCAGTCACGAAGCGGCTGCTAAAGTGCTGGGGTGTGGGCTCAAGACGATGGTGGTGACGCTGCCACCTGGGAAAGACCCCGATAGCCTGCTTACGGAACAGGGCCCCGACGCGCTGTTGGCGCTGGTGCAGAAGGCCAGTCCGGCGTTGGAGCACTTTATCGTCACAGCGTTTGCCGACCCGGCCTTGTCGGTGGAAGACCGCGCCGAGCGGGCGCGAGGGCTTGCGCCGTTGTTGTTTGCCTTGCCGATGGGCTTGGAGCGGGACCTGTACACCGCGCGCTTGGCCGACAAGGTGGGGGTGGGGGTCGACAAGCTCAAGGAGCATCTGAAGCGGCTGGAGCCGAAGAAGCCTAAGACCACCGAGGCCGAACCG
>JAKLEG010000388.1 GCA_022703175.1 Myxococcota bacterium
GAAAGAAACGACGCGGCGCTGGACGACGAAAGGCGAACTGAGAGATTGTACATGCGTTACGCAGATGGGTGACCCCGGGGTCAATGCTCGTGAGAACGCGGGGGTCAAAGGTAGTGAGAGCCGGCACGCAGGCCCACGTGCGGCGGCGTCGGCCACCGACACTTTGTAAATCGTATCGGCATCAGGCGTGGGCGCAGGTGCGGCTGGCTTGGGGCCCTTTAGCTCCTCAACGCTCTTGCTCAGGCCTATCACCACCTTGTTGAGCTCGGCCTGCTGGTCGGAAAGCGCTTTCAAACTTGCAGCCAACGCTTGTTGCTCGGCTTTCAGCTGCTCCAAGGCAAACGCCTGGCCCGCCAGTCGCTCGCTTGCACTCTTTGCAAAGGCGTCGTCGGGAGCGGTGTGCGCACAGGAGGTGAGAAGCAGCACGAGACCACACAGATTGCGATACATGGGTATCCCTGGATGAAAGGAGGCATTCTCCATAGCACAGTCAGGTGAGAACCTTGGTTTGCGCACTAACGCTCGCGACCGTCACGGGTGAGAGCCTCGGCAACAAGGCCTTCCAAACCGTTGACCCTGATTTCGAGCGCGAGCGCCATCAACTGCCCCAGTTGGCCGTTGGGAAAGCCCTGCTTTTGAAACCACAGCAAGTAGGGCTCCGGCAGATCCAAAATCGGATGACCTTGGTAACGCCCGAACGGCATCTTCATGGTTGCGAGCGTGCGCAGGGCGGCGCCGTTTAAGGCGAGCGGTTCTGACATCTATTCGAGGCCCACCACTTCGAGCGCTGTGGGGGTACCGATTTGCAATCGTCCGTCTTTGATCAGCAACACAAAGGGCACGTTCACGGTGGCCTCACTTGGCAGCGGTTGCCCAGCGGCAGCGACGCTTTGCAGCTGCTCTCCCAGGCACGTCGTGATGGTGGGGGTAAGCTCGGGCGTCAAGATCTGAACATCTTGCACGCTGCCCACGTGCAACAGCCGCCACTCAAGTCGCAGCACCACCACATCGCCGCTCGTAACACCGACATCCTCTGGGTTGAGACAGACGAGCAAGCTCTCGGCCTGTTTGGCCACAAAGTCGCGATATTGTTTGCCAGCAGTCTTCCATTCCTTGGCAACATCGCCGACGGGATGGATGGCCACCCGCGACGTCCCCGACAAAGCCAGCTCGGCACCGGTAGGTGAACGCAACAGCGCCACGCGTACCACAAGCACCGTGATCACGAAGAGCCCAATCGCCACCACCAACCCTGCCGCTTTGAGGTCTGAAAACAAGTTGCGCCAGAACGGCGGTTTCTCTGCCAGCGCCCGCATCACTGCTTGCCGATCGGAGACCGCCAAGTCCAAGACGCTCTTCGTGCCACAAACCGGGCAAATACCGTCGGCAACGTTCTCTTTGAGCTCAGCCCCACAATGCAGACACCGGATCACAGAAACAGTTGGCATAGCGCCGCGTACCAAACCTCCGGTTGCTACGCAAATGACGATCAGGTTGACGATACTAGGGTTTGCCTACCCCCGACGTCGGCGCTAGCCTCCCGATAACTTTCTAAGGAGGGATCGATGAAGCGCGCTCCTATCGTTGGCCGTACCCTGTGGTTGGCTCTACCGCTCTTGGCCAGCTGTGCTGCCTCGCAGAAGGAACAACCGGTGAGCAGCCAACCGCCGCCACCACCACCCCCCACAGAACAGTCCGTCACCCAGGACGCGATCGCCGCACCTGCGACCGAACCCGAGGCGGCCGCCCCAGCGCCGCAACGCAACGAAGAAGCAGTGATGGTGGAGAGAAAGGAATCGGCGCCGATGGCCAAACTTGCGGCCAAGAAGGACAGCGCCAAGCAAGGTGCCCCGGCCGCAAGTGTAGCATCAGCGCCGTCGCCTGCGCCGATGGTAGCCGCAGACACCGAGGTCGCCGTTGCCAGCGAACAATACGAGGCGGTGGCCGAGAATGCCTACCTGTCGCCCAAGATTAACGCCTTCTCCACCTTTTCGATTGATGTCGACACCGCCGCCTACAGCAATGCCAGACGCTACCTCACCAACGGCTCCCTGCCCCCAAAAGACGCCGTACGCATTGAGGAATTCGTCAACTACTTCGACTACAACTATCCGCCGCCTATGGGCAAAGAACCGTTTTCGATCAACACCGAGATTGCGACCTGCCCATGGAACCCAGCACACCGCCTGGCGATGATCGGACTGCAAGGCCGCAAAATGGATGCTGGTCAGCTGCCGGCCTTCAACCTCACCTTCTTGCTCGACACCTCGGGCTCAATGGGAGACGCCAACAAGCTGCCGCTCTTGAAAGAGGCATTTAAGCTCTTGGTGGCAGAGATGCGCCCACAGGACAAAATCGCCATTGTTACCTATGCCGGCTCGGCCGGCCTGGTGCTCCCGCCAACCTCAGGCAACAACAAGGCCGCGATCGTTGCGGCCCTCGACAATCTTGGCGCGGGCGGCTCCACAGCGGGCGGCGCCGGTATCCAACTGGCATACGACACAGCCAGTGCGAATCTCGTAAAAGGGGGCAACAACCGCGTCATCTTGGCCACCGATGGCGATTTCAACGTTGGCCTCTCCGATAACGCCGGTCTGACCAAGCTCATCGAAGAGAAGCGCGCGCTCGGCATCTTCCTAACGGTTTTGGGCTTTGGCATGGGCAACTACAAAGATGCGAGGATGGAGATGTTGGCCGACAAAGGGAACGGCAACTACGCCTACATCGACACGCTACGGGAGGCGAAGAAGGTGCTCGTGACCCAACTCACCGGCACACTGTTCACCATCGCCAAAGATGTGAAGCTGCAAATCGAGTTCAACCCAGCCAAGGTGAAGGGTTATCGCTTGGTGGGCTACGAAAACCGCATGCTGAAGAAAGAAGATTTTGAGGACGACAAAAAGGACGCGGGCGAGTTAGGCGCCGGTCACGTCGTCACGGCGTTCTATGAAATTATTCCCGCGGGGGCCCAAGAGAAGGTCGTAGGAGAAGAAGGCAAAGTAGAGCACGCAGCGCAGAGCTTCTCGGGCGCAAACAGCGACAAGCTGATGATGGTGAACCTGCGCTACAAGCAACCGAAGGAAGATAAGAGCCAGCTCATCACCCAAACGACCTCCGACAGCCAGGTCGCGGTTGCCAAGAGCTCCGAGAACTTCCGCTTTGGCACCGCGGTGGCGGAGTTGGCGTTGCTCCTGAGAGACAGCAGCCACAAAGGCAAAGCCAACTATGCCAACGTCATCGAGCGCGCCAAGAGTGGGTTGGGAAAGGACGCCTACGGCTACCGCGCCGAGTTCGTGGAGCTTGCCGAGAAGGCGAAGAGGCTGGCAGCGGCAGCAGGTCGGTGAGCGAACAGACCCGACACATCTGCGCAGAAGTGATTGATCTTAGAATCGACAACAAGTAAGTGATTATATTGAAAATGCGCCCCGCTTGGTGGCGCCAGGAGAAGAATCATGGCCAAGGGTCAAGAAAAACCGAAGAAGAACAACAAGCCGAAGCTCTCCGTGAAGGAGAAGAAGGAAAAGAAGAAGGCCAAGGCTGGTGCCAAGTAGCAGCAGCAAGGGTCACAGGTTGACCCTGGCCCCTTCTTCGCGAGGGTAACGCCTCGCGCTGGTTCGATAAACGCCCGAGCTGTCTGCATAGATGGCTCGGGCGTTGTTGTATGTGAATCGTTGATGACAAAAAAAATGGGGCCGCACCGACATGCGACCCCACTCTTTTGAATCACACACTATTGGGCGGGCAACACCTTTTCGGCAACCGAAAAAGAGTCAGTTCCTGCTAGAGCCCTTCAGCAACCGCCTGCGCCGCAGCCAACCGCGCGATCGGCACGCGGTACGGGGAGCAGCTGACGTAGTTCATGCCAGCAGCGTGGCAGAACTTCACCGAGCTCGGCTCGCCACCGTGCTCGCCGCAGATGCCAACCTTCAGCTTGGGACGGGCCTTACGACCGCGCTCGATGCCGAACTTCACGAGCTCACCGACCGCTTCTTGGTCGAGGATCTGGAACGGATCGGCCGGCAACACCTTTTTCTCCAGGTACTCAGGCACAAAGGCGCCGACGTCATCACGCGAGAACCCGTAGGTCATCTGCGTGAGGTCATTGGTGCCGTAGGAGAAGAACTCAGCCTTCTCAGCAATTTTGTAGGCGGTAAGCGCCGCGCGCGGGATTTCGATCATCGTGCCGACCATGTGGTCGAGCTTCTTCAAGCCGTACTTCGCCAGGACCTCGGGGAGGACCTTGGTGACGATAGCGGCTTGATGCTCGAACTCCTTCACGTCGCACACCACCGGGATCATGATTTCGGGCAGAACCTTCACACCCTCCTTCACAAGCTCGGCAGCCGCTTCCAGAATCGCGCGGATTTGCATCTCACTGACTTCCGGATAGCTGATACCCAAACGCACGCCGCGATGACCCATCATCGGGTTCACTTCGTGCAGCGCAACTGCGCGATCGCTGAGCTTGTCCATGCTGATATTCAAAGACGCCGCGAGCTTCTTGCGTTCATCTTCGCGCTCCGGCACGAACTCGTGCAACGGCGGATCGAGCAGGCGGATGGTCACCGGCAACCCGGCCATCACCTTCATCGTATCCTTAATGTCCTTCTTCACGTGCGCGAACAGCTCGGCAAGCGCGCTCTTACGCTCTTCGAGGGTGTCGCTCAGGATCATTTTGCGCAGCTTGAACAACGGCTCTTCGGAGTTTTGGCCGTAGAACATATGCTCGGTGCGGAACAGGCCGATGCCTTCGGCGCCGAACTTGATCGCCTTGGCGGCATCTGCAGGCGTGTCCGCGTTCGTACGGATCTTGAGGGTGCGCACTTTGTCGCACACCTTCATGAACTCGACGAAATCGGGGTTATCCTCGGTGCCCGACACCATCGGCAATTGGCCTTGATAGACCTTGCCCTTGGTACCGTTCAACGAGATCCAATCGCCTTCCTTCAATGTCACACCACCAGCGGTAACCGTCTTGGCGTGCACATCCACTTCCAGGCCGCCAGCGCCGACGATGCAGCACTTGCCCCAGCCACGCGCCACGAGGGCTGCGTGTGAGGTCATACCGCCGCGCGAGGTGAGAATACCGTAGGCCGCGCGCATACCCTCGACATCTTCGGGGTTGGTTTCTTCACGTACCAGAACGACCTTCTTGCCCTCTTTAGCCCACGCCACGGCGGCATCGGCGGTGAAAACCGCTTGGCCCACGGCGCCACCAGGACCGGCAGGCAGACCCTTGGCAATCACCTTGGCGGTGAGCTCGGCCGTCGGATCCACCATCGGGTGCAAAAGCTCATCCAGCTGTTCCGGGGTCACGCGCAATACGGCGGTCTTTGGATCGATGAACTTGGCCTTCACCATCTCGACGGCCATGCGCACCGCGGCCGGGCCATTGCGTTTGCCGTTGCGGGTTTGCAGCATCCAGAGCTTGCCATCTTGGATGGTGAACTCGATGTCCTGCATGTCCTTGTAGTGCTTCTCAAGGCGGTTGCGGATCGCCACCAGCTCCTTGTAAGTGGCTGGCATCGCCTTTTCGAGGCTCGCAAGCCCTGAGGTATCACCCTCTTGGCGGGTCTCTTCGTTCAAGGGGTTCGGGGTGCGGATGCCCGCAACCACGTCTTCACCCTGAGCGTTGGGCAACCATTCACCGTAGAACTTATTTTCGCCGGTGGCCGGGTTACGCGTAAATGCCACACCGGTGGCGGAGGTATCGCCCATGTTGCCGAACACCATCGCCTGCACGTTCACCGCAGTGCCCCATTCGTCGGGGATGCCTTCGATACGGCGGTACGAGACG
>JAKLEG010000389.1 GCA_022703175.1 Myxococcota bacterium
TCATTACTGGTCGGTGGTGGATGCCCAGCGGCGAACCTGGCACGACCGGTGGGCGAAGACGATGGTGGTGGTGGAAGCGCATCCCGGTCGGTGAGGCGATGGGCCTGGGAAGCGTATGCTGCTGCGGAATTGATCTGGCTTGACTTAGCGTTCGAACATCGCGTCCAAGCGCGGCCGATCGCGTAGCAGCGCCCAGAACTCGGTGGCAGAGAAGAACCAGCCTTTGACGTCGCGAGCCAGGTCTAGGTGCATGCCGCTTTGCAGCGGGTATGGCTGGCCCGGAATCATTCGCGCGCCATCGATAAACGAGCCGTTCTTGGACCCCAGATCGCGGCAACTCCAGGTGCCACCTGATTTTTCCGGCGGGATAAACTGGCAATGCTCGGCCGACACCGACGCTACCGGTACGATGATGTCGTTGGTCATGGCGCGTCCAAGCGTGATGGCGGGTTCGACGCGGCTTTTATCTTGTTTGACCACCGGGCAGACGTAGGCGGGGACTTCTTCGCCCTCGGTAATCGCGGCCACGGCCGTGAAGTCACCTTCTAGCCCTTGCGGTCCGGCGCTACGAATGGCGGTTTTTAAAGCCGCGCTGCGCGCTAGCACGAGAAACGGCTGCTTGAACCGGCGCGCGAAATCCTCTTGCGTCATGTTGGCCGTCAGCTCTTGGTAAGAGCTAATCAGGGTCGGCAGGGCGCGCGAAGTGGGGTTGCCCGGGGCGGGTGTGTCAGCGCTCATGGTGGGAATGTAAGCCAATAGCACACACTGGCTCAAGGTGTAGACGCAAACGATAAGGGCAGGCTATTCGGCGGTGGTGCGCAGGATGGAAAAGGCGGTCAGGCTTTCGTCGCCGCTTGAGAGATAAAGCTTGTCGCCGACGATGACTGGATCGGATTCGATTTTGCCGCCAGTCGCGCTCTTCCAGAACAACGTGCCTGCTTGCTTGTCGACCGCGTAGATCGTCCCGTCACCGCTGCCACCGGCCGCGAACACCAGGTTCTTGTACAGCGCCGGGATGGCGATTGCTGGGCCGGTGGTTTCGAAACTCCACTTCATGGCACCGGAATCGGCGTCGAGCGCGTACAGATGTCGGTCGTTGCTACCCACATACAGGACACCATCGGCCACGCGCGGCGAGGAGTTGACCCAGTCTTTGGTTAGGAAGCGCCAGCGCACGGCGTGGCTTGAGAGGTCGACCGCGTAGACGTTGCCATCGTTGGAGCCTATGTAGAGGCCATTGTCCAGAATGAACGGGGAGGATGTGACCGGCCCACCCGTTTGGATCTGAGCCCGCAATGCGCCCGTTTGGGCGTCGATGGCGTAGACGTTGTGGTCCAAGTTGCCGATGTAGAGGACGCCGTTTGCTAGCGCGGGTGACGAATATGAGAAATCACCCACTTTGGGGGGCGGTGGTGCTGGGATGGCCGCGACCGCAGGTGGCGGGGGTGGCGGCGGTTCTTCTTTGCCTTTCGTCTTACGTTTGCCCTTGAGTATTTTGGCATCCACGGTGGGCGCCGGTGGTGGTGGCGCGGGCTCGACTCGTACGGCAACACGCGTCGGGAAGGTCCAGATCTCTTGGCCTGTGGCAGTGTCGAGACAATAGACGTGCCCGTCATAGCTACCGAAGTAGACGCGCTTGCCATCTACCAAGGGGTCGCTCTTGATACGGTCGCCGGTCGGAAACTTCCAAACCTCATTGCAACCAGAGTCAACGGCATAGAAAACGTAGTTGGTGCTACCAAAGAAGATGAGTTTGCCATCGGTCTTTGGGGCGCTGACCACGGACCTCGCCGTGGCAAAGGTGCAGCGCGGTGTGCCGTTGGGTTCCAGAATGGCCAGGCCCAAGTCGTTGCCAGCCGCAATGAACGCCTCGGTGACCAAGGGCGTCGAGACGCTGGGTGCTTTGAGATCCCGCCGCCAGTCCACCTTGAGTGGTTGCGAGCAAGCGACCGCGAGCAATATCAACGCAGGGGCAACGACACGCATCTCTCCCTCTCCCTCAACATCATCGATAGAGGTTAACGACTGATTAATCGACGGCTCTAGGGAGCCTGTCAACCGGTGTGACGCGTGCGTGGCTTTACCGTTGACCCTTCCCCCATCTGGACTATCTAATCGACGGCAGTATTGTAGGCTCTACGTTAGTGGGGGTTGTCATGGGACTTGTGTGGTGGTGGCTTACGGCGACGGCCTTGGTGGTGCCTGCTGCAGAGCCAAGCGAGCCATCTATCCAAAGCGCAGCTCCCGACGTTGCGGGTGATTTCGCCGATGTGTCGCTTGACGAGATCTTGAACGCCGAAGTTACTGTGGCATCCAGTACCGCGCGTAAGGCCTGGCAAGCGCCAGCCGTGGTGACGGTGATTACCCGTGCCGAGATCTTAGCTGTGGGGGCCCGCGACCTGGTCGACATTTTGCGCTTGGTTCCTGGTTTTGAGCCGGCCATGGATGTCGAAGGGGTTACGGGCATAGGTTTTCGTGGTGTGTGGGGCCACGAGGGCAAGATTTTGCTGCTGGTCGATGGACTTGAACAGAACGACATCTCTTTTTCAACGACGCAGCTTGCCCATCACTACAATCCCAATGCGATCGAACGAATCGAGATCATTCGGGGCCCGGGATCGGCGTTGTACGGGGGCTATGCGGAGCTTGCGGTGATCAACGTGATCACCCGTGAGGTGGGCACCTGGCAAGGGGCCTCGGGAACAGCAAGCTACGGACATATGACGGAAACCTTTGCTCGCCGTGACCTGAGCCTGTCGGTTGCCAAGGTGCTGCCATTGGGCTCAGGGCTTGGGCTTACGGCGCATGGCTTTTTTGGGCAAGGTAACCGCAGCGATCGACGTTACACCTCGGCGTACGGCGAATCGTATGACATGGCCGATGCATCACGCCTGGACACGGCTTCCCTCAACGTCGCGTTGACTTATGACGCTCTCAAGGTGCGCTTCTTGACGGATCGCTACCGGGTACAAAGCCGTGACCTGTTCGACACGGCGCCTGATCGTGCTGCCGATATCATATTCACCACCACCATGGCTGCCGTGGAGTATGAATGGGCGCCCACGGATCTCTTAACGATTACCCCGCGGTTTATGTCTAAAGCACAGACACCCTGGCACTACGACGGCGCAGAGTTGCTGGATGGCGCGGTGCTCTATGACACGCGGAGCGAGCGCCACGAACTGTCGGTGCGAGCATCCTATCGAGCCACTGACACGGTTCAGGCAAATGCCGGTGCAGAAGCCACGTACGATCGCAACTTCCTGAACCTTGAGACCTCCAGTGAGCGCTATGCCGCCATTACGGAGGTTGCTGACCTGGTCGACGACAACCGCGTCAGCTTTTACAATGTCGCAGCCTTTGGTGAAGTCTTGGCGGATTTGCCGTGGGCTAGCATTTCAGCGGGCGCACGCGCAGATCATCACAACCAGTTCGGTAATGCGTTCTCTCCGCGTTTGGCAATGATGCGTAGCGCCGAGCGCTGGCATGTGAAGGCGATCTTCAGCCAAGCGTTTCGGGCGCCTTCGCTCGAAAACATGGCGCTGATGCCGGACATCAAACCGGAGCGCACGACGGCCTACGAATTGGAAATTGGCACCAAACTGGGTTCGGCGTTTCTAGTTTCGGCCAACCTCTTCGATATGACCGTACGACGGACCATCGTCTACGGCTTCGATGTCGCGACGGACACAGAGTATTACGTCAATGCGGGCAAGAGCGGCACGAGTGGCGCCGAGCTGGAGATGCGCGCGCTGCTCGGACCCCACAGCCTAGTGGTGAACTACGCCTACTATACGCCGCGAGCATTTCTGTTTGGCGACAACAAGAATGAAACGAATGGTTACACCGTGCCTCAGACGGTCGATCCAACAACCGGCGACGTCACGATTCGCGACGATGCGCTGCTAGGTTTTGCCGCCCACAAACTTGGTGCGCGCGTGCGCTATCAACTTCTTGACGGGCTGGCGGTCACAGCCTCCGGGAGCCTTTACAATCGGCGCTATGGTCATCGCCGCGTCGACGCTGTCGGCAACATTGTCACGGAGAGTTTTCCGCCGCTGGTGCTCGTGAACCTCTACGCCGATTATGCTCCAGCGTCGCTGCCTGGTCTCTCCACCGGCCTCGGAGTGTACGACGTTGTCGGGCAGCGTGGTCCGAAGCAAAACGTTTACTTACAACCCTATGAAGGTGAGCATGCGCCGTTGCCCATGGGCTCGCGCGAAGTGATGGCGCGTCTCACCTATGAGTTGCCGCTGTGAGGTCGACGATGCGACATCGCATAGCGGCCTACAGCGTGTTCGGAGTGATGCTCTTTGGCATGGGTGTCGCACAGGCTACCGAAGTCCCTCTCGATGTGCAGGTGCGACTGTTCTTCAAGATCGCGACCTACGACGCGAACCTGCCGCCCGGGAGCGTGCGTGTCGGCATTGTGGCTCCCGCGTCAGACACGACTGGGATGAAGCAGATCCTCGCGGCTTTTGACGGACTCAAGAGCATGACCGTCAATGGTCGGCCGCTCAGCACGGTCGCTGTGCCATATACCAGCGCAGCGGATGTCGTTGCGGCCTATGAACGTGGGGGTGGCCTGTATGGTCTCTTCATAGCCGCCTCGGTGCCTGATACCGAAATTCTCGCTCTGCGCGAGGTCACCAAGAAGTACAGCCTATTCTCTTTTGGTCAGAAGGAGGCCCACGTCGCGTTGGGGTTAACGTCGGGTATTGCGCTTGAATCGGATCGGCGCATTGTGCTGTTGAATGTACCTGTGGCGATTGAACAAAGCCGCCAGTTTGACGGCAACTTCATCAAGGCGTGTCGTGTGATTCGCTAGGGTGACGAAAAGGTCAAGAACTGCATGGCGAGTCCCAGTCCCCAGTCTTCCCCCACAGCGGCTGATGTCGATCTGAACGCTGCGGTGCCCTTCACTCGGCGCCTGGCCAACCGTGTTGTGCTTTGGGTCATGGCGATGGTGCTGATGACGTTGGCGTTTACCGGTTGGCGAGCCTACGAGCTGCAACTTGGCTCGGCGCGCACCAGTTTGCGTGAAGCCAGCGAAGCGCTGATCCCGTTTATGTTGCCAGCGATCAAACCGGCGATTGATCTGGCCGAAGACGCGCTGACCGGCAAACTAGACGAGTCGCTGGTGCAGCCGTACCTCGTTAAGAACACGTTCGAGGTCGCCAAGAAGAACAGGGATCTGGTCTACGCCGAATTCTTCCTGGCAACTGGCAAGCGCGTGGCCTTGTACGCGGCACAGGAGGACGTCGAAGCGAGCGTTGGGGAGATGTTTAAAGGCCGTGCCGCCAATGAGGATATCGCAGTCGAGCACGGCGATCTGATCGCAAGACAACACCCGATGTTCGGCGCCGATGGTCGCGCCCATCAAGGGACGTTACGCCTGGCGTTTTCGTTAGGGCGCGTCAAAGCGCAAGCGAACAGCGCGCTCGGTTCCTTGGTGATGGCCGGTTTGGTGTTGCTTCTGGTGGCCGCGGTCGTCGTGGTGTTAGTCAGCCGGTCGCTTTTGTACCAGCCGCTGGCGGAGCTGTTGCGCACCGCCGAGAGCATCTCCCACGGAACCATCGTCACAGGTGGCCAAGTGGATGCGCCCGGTGAGCTGGGGGTTCTGGCGCGGGCCTTTCACGGGATGGCGCGCGCACTGGCCTCGATGGTCAGGCAGATCCAACACACAGCTGGAACGTTGGCGACTGGGGTCGGCGCGATCCTGGCGCGGTCCGAAGCCACCGTCGCCAATGCGCGCGAGCAAGCCAGCGCCACCCGCGAGATTACTAAGTTT